>CALBMW010000135.1 GCA_937896275.1 uncultured Myxococcales bacterium | reverse complement strand
GGTCAGCGGGTCCAGCGATGGCTCGACGCGCGCGCCCGACGCGGCGCCGCGACGTGACGGCGAGCCGCCCGACCAGGCGCTCACCGACGCCCGACCGCCGAACGACGCGGCCGTCGCCCTCGGGGACACCGCGCCGCTCCCGCGTGACGCCGTTGCGCCGCCTGTCGATGTCGCCGCGCCGCCCCCACCGCCCGATGCCTCGCCTCCGCCGCCCGTGCCCGCCCGCGACTGCGTCTACGACTCGCGGCCCTTCGGTCAGCCCCCAGTCGAGCTCGACGTGGGTCCCAACAGCGCAGATCAACTGACGTTTTTGGTCCCCGGCCTGCCCGACCCGGCGCTCGTCGAGGCAGCCACGCTGATCTTCGAAAGCTACGACGCCGACCACCCGGGGCAGGAGGGCATCATCGAGGTCAACGGCGCCGGCCCCTTCGACCTGCCCGCCATGGCGACCTGGGACAACCAGGCTGGCACCGGGGTCGTCGACATCACGGGGGCGACGGTGGCCGGGGACAACCGCGTCGCCTTCGGCCCCGGCCCCCTCGACCGCAGCTTCTTCGGCATCGCCAACGTGCGAGTCACAGCCCGCGCGCGGGTCGACGCCTGCGTCGCACCGCCCCCGCCGCCCTCGCCCGAGGCACGCGTGCGCGAGATTCGCTATCCCCAGGCCCACTACTCCAACCGCCCGACCTGGGTGGTGGGCTGCGAGAACAACCCGGCCCGGGCCTATGCCTACACGGCGAGCGGCGAAGAGCACGTCGGCACCGATTGCGAAGGTCTGTACCGCGCGGGCGGCAACCGCCGCGGCGATGCCCTCTTCGCCTTCGACGACGTCGCAGACGCGACCTACGACGTCGTGATCGGTTCGCGCCACACGGGCAACCGCAGCGTGGCGGGCGCCCTGTTTCTCGTGAACGGCGATCCGCAGCGGGTCAGCCAACGCAGCGAGCGCGGCGTCACCGAGGACACCTGGGGGCGTCGCCGTCTGTCCGGACGGGTCGAGGTGATCATGCGTTCCGAGGGGGACAGTGACTCGGTGATCCTGGTGCGACTGGTGCCGGCCGGCGGGTGAGGTCCGGTCCTGGGCGGTGATCCGCGTGCGTGAGCGCTGGTCGATCCGGCCTTGATCGAGCGTTCCTTCCTTCGCGATGAGCGGAGGCAAGCACCGCAGACACCGTCGCCTGACCGCGGGCCACGCCGACGAGAACGCAGCCCGGGCCGCCGGTCTCCCTGCCTCAGCCGTCCAGGAAGGCGCGGATCGCCGCCCCGCTGCGCGCCGGATCCTCTACCTGGGGATAATGCCCGAGACCCTCGAGGCGCTCGAAGGTCGCCGACGGTGTCTCGGCGGCCAGACGCTCGCCGATCGCCAGCACCGCCACCGGATCTCGGTCGCCCCACAGTACGCCCACGGGCACGTCGCGCAACCCGCGCATCGCGCCGATCCAGCGATGGCGGAAGCGCCCGCGCTCGACGATGTAGCCGATGAGTTGCGGCAGCCGCTGGCGACCGTCCTCGCGGCACATGAGCGCCCACATGGCTCCGAGTTCCTCGGGGGGCAGCGGCTGGGCGGTGATACGACGCATCTGGCGCTCGAAGACACGCCGCGACGCGACCCGCGCGAAGATCGGGCCGACGCGCGAAAGCAGCAGCTTCTGCGACAGCGTGATGTGCGCCATGTCGAGGTAGACGCTGCCGTTCATCATCACCAAGCGACGCACCGCGAAGCCGAGCAGGCCGCGCGCGCGGCGGGCGATCAGCTCGCAGGCCACGCTCGTGCCGATGTCGTGCGCCACGAGATCGACCTCGGCCAGCCCCAGGTGGGCCACGAGCATCTCGACCAGATCGGCCTGCTCGAACAGCGAGTAGGCATGATCGACCGGCTTGGCCGAGAGTCCGAAGCCCGCGTAGTCCGGCATGATCAGGCGCCGCGGCCCCATGTGCGGCAGCGCGAGGCGCCAGTCATGGCTGCTGGTGGGGAAGCCGTGCAGCAAGATCGTCGTGGGCCCATCGGCCGGGCCCGTGTCGACGTAGAAGACCCGGAGGCCGGCGAGGTCGACGAAGGTACCTCGGGCCTCCCAGGCTGTGACGAGGTCAGCGCTCATGGGTTGCCATCGTACAGGCTGCCACCCTCGTTGCCGGTCCCCGAAGTCGATGGGTCGACCTGCGGGTCCGGCACCAACACCGCGTCGGGCCGAGGACTCAGCGTGAGCACGACGCGATCGGTGGGCGCGCGCGGCTCGAGGCCCCCGCGGCCGAAGCAGCCGGCAGGCTCGACGAAGGCGCAGACATTGCCGCCGATGTTCTCGAGCAGATGGTAGCCGGGCTCAACCGCGCCGAGGATGCGGCCGGCGGGGGTGTCCGCCGCCACGGGCCCGCTGGCGAAGGCGACGACGTGGGTGGCGCTGGCACCGATCACGGCGTCGGGGCCCTCGACGCCCAGGGTGGCGTTGAGGGCGTCGTTGCCGTTCTGGTCTGCGTACAGCACGATCAGCGCGACGCCGACGCGGGCCGCGCCGCCGTCGAAGCGCAGCGCCTCGTCGGGGGGACGATCGAAGAGCGCCATGCGGAAGCGCGCCAGGCCCGCGTCCAGCGTGGTTCGCTGCTCGACGACGCTGCCTGCCAGGGCGCGCGAGTCGAAGCCGATCCAGAACAGGCTCAAGCGAAGGTTCTGCGGCTCGTCGGCGCCCTCGGGCGGGGCGGTCTGCTGGATGGCGCCGCCCAACTCGAAGGTCGGCGTGCCGAGATAGCCCTGGCCCACGATCGCGTCGCCACACCCTGCAAAAATTGCCATTGTCATCAGGATCTTACAGCGCACGACCGATCCCCAGGAGCGCGCGCCAGGTGAGCACGGTGGCCTGTTGTCCGTCGCCCGTGGGGGCGCGATCGACGTCGGTGGCAGGGAAGCCGCAGGCCAGCGCCTCGCCGGTCAGGGCCAGGCTGAAGCCGGCCCAGGTAGGCGTCTCGACGCCCCCCAGCACGCCGACGGCGAAGCCTAGCGCGTCACGATCCGGCTCGACGCCCGCCCGATCCGATTGCCGCAGCCACAGCGCGTCGGCGGCCACGCCCAGCGAAAGCGTCCCGAGGGCCGACGGGAAGTTCCGGCGTCCCTCGATGCCCATGTCGATCTCGGCGCCGTCGACCTCGAGCCGCGGCGTGCGCAGGCCGTCGCCATAGGCATCGGTACAGAAGGCGACCCGGGGGCGCAAAGACCAGCCGTCCAGGCCGAGAGCGTACGCGAGCCGAACGATCGGAGCGCCCGGGCGACCGTCGTCCAGCCCACCGCGCAGGCCGGCTTCAACGTAGACGGCGTGGCTCAGCGCCACGTCGCCGCCACCTTTGCGGGCGATCGGGCCCCCGGCGACCGCCGCGTCGAGGAGGGGGTCGACGTCGAGCGCGGCCCCCGGCACCAGGTGCACGGTGCCCTCGAAGGCGCCCGCGGGCTCGCGGCGCTGCACGCGGTAGGTGCCGGCGCGCAGGGCCAACACCTCGCCACGGGGACGCGCGCGCACCTCGGCCACCACGCGACCGTTGTCGACATCGACCACGACGTAATCGCCGCCGCCGGTGAGCCGCAGCGCCGCGTCCGCGCGCACGGGGCGCGTGAGCACGGTGTCGCCGCGCCCGCGCAGGTCGTAGGCGAAGCTGGGGTGCTGCGTGGACCCGCCCGCGCCGGCGGTGCTCTCGACGGTGCGCGCGTAGACATAGGCGTAGGCCTCGGCGAGCGTGACCGCCCCGTCGCCGTCCGCGTCAGCGGCGCCGCGCAGGCCGCTGGCCAGGTGAAGGGTGAAGAACGAGCCGCCCAGGCGATCGGACTCGTGGGCGTCCTCCCAGGCGGCGCTCGACGTGATGACCACGCGCCCCTCCGCCCGCGGCGCGACCTCGAGCGCGAAGGGGGGCAGCGCGCGGATGCCTTTGGCGCGGATGAGCGAGCCCGACCGGCAAGCGTCGACCACTTGGATGTCGAGCCCGGCCGGCACGGCCTCGAGCGCGCGGCGAAGGTCGCCCAGATCCACCGTCCCCGTCCCCAGTAGCAGCGCGCGATCGTCGGCGTGCCCGGAGTAGTAGAACACGACGGTCGTCCCGGGGCGCACGGCCGCGCGCGCCGAAAGCCTTGCCAGGCCCGCGGCGAAGCCGGCCACGTCGGGGCTCCGCAACAGCAGGGCGTCGTCAGGCGCCATGCCTCCCAACTCCACCATGACCGCGCGCATCCGCGCCGCGTCGGCCTCGGCGTGCCGAAGGGCCTCGCGCCCCGCCGGCGCGCCATTGGAGCCGACGAAGAGCCCCACGCGGGGCTCGGCCCGGGCCGTCGCGGCCAGCGCCAGGAACAACGCGAAGAGCGCTGGCCGCCCGCCGCTATATGTCAAGTAGCGAGTCTTGACCCCCATCATGGGCGCTTCTCGATGGGGACGACGTGGCGGGTGCAGCCGGAGGGGGGCGGGTCGCCGGTCGCCTGCCGGGGGTCGGGCGGGGCGTCGCACAGGAGCACCTCGACGGACTCGGGGGCGGTGGCGTCGTCGAGCTCGACCTCGCGTAGAAGCCAGCCTGCGACCGGGGGGGCGCGTTGGTCCAGGATCCGTGCCTCGCCGCGCTCGTCTCGCCAGATCACAGCGGCGTAGGCCGCCCGGCCAGGGTCGAGGCGCAAACGCAGGCGGGCGCCCGGGGCGATTGGCCCGCGCAAGGCCTCGGGGCCATCCGGCCCCACCACGAACACGCCGAGCGGGGCGGCGGCCCCCTTGACCCGCAGCTCGGCGTCGGGCGGCGCTACCGGGGTGGGGCGCAGCAGCACGATCACCACGGCGGCCGCGACAAGCGCAGGCACCGCCAGCCATGGCCAAGGGCGTCTCATACGGCGCGTCGGGGTGCCCGCCGCCAGCGCGCTCCGCGCCAGGGCCCGCACGTCGAAGTCAGCCTCGAAGGCGGCGGCCTCGGCACTGAGCGCCTCGTGCCGCCCGGCGCAGCGGGGGCAGGCGTGCAGGTGGGCCTCGGCCTCGGCGCGGCGGCCCGCGGGCAGCGCGCCCAGCCGCATGCCGTCGAACTCGAGGTCGCTCAAGTGGACGCTCACGGGCCGCCTCCGAGTCGGGCCGCGGCGCGCCGCCGGAAGCGCTCGAGGCATCGACTCACCGTCTTGCGCGTGACGCCGAGGTGCGCCGCCACCTCCTCCATCCGCATCTCGTCGAAGTAGTAGTACACCGCGACCTGCTGCGTCCGCGCGTCAACCTGCGCCAGCACCGACAGCACCGCCGAGCGGTCCACGACCTCGGCCTCGCCGCCCCGCACGAGCTGGTCGATGGCACCCGGAGCGGCCTCGGGCCAGGCACGCCGCCGGCGCAGAACGTTCAGGCAGTGGTTGGTCGTGATGCGATAGATCCAGTGCAGGATGTCGGCCTCGCCGCGGAAGGTGTGATGCCGGGCGAGCACCTTCAGGAAGACCTCCTGCAGCGCGTCGCGCGCGGCGTCCTCGTCACGCAGCAGCGCGCGCGCGCGTCGAAACACGACGGGACCGAAGCGCGCGTAGAGCGATGCCAGCGCCTCCTGTTCGATGGAGCGACCTCCCGTGCGGGCGCGCGCCGACCCCCAGAGCGTGGGCGCGGACCCCGCGGCGAGGCGCATCATAGCAGTCACCGCCGCCGACGGCGCCGGGCCACCACACCGAGGACCAACAGCGCCGCCCAGGCCCCCGATCCCCCCTCCCCCGGCGCGCTGCTGCACCGGGCGGGCTCGGCGTCCTTCGCCACCGCCGCGACCGGCGCCGGACCCGCGCCCGGGATGGCCTCACTGCCGTCGGCCGGCTGGAAGACGCCTTCGGGGACCGCCGTCGGGGCGGGCGCGTCCTCCGCGGTCGGATCGGTCACGCGCACGGTCCGGCACTGCCAGCGCAGCACCACGTCGCGCCCCACCGCGAGCAGGCTGCGCAGCGCAGGATCGGTCGCGGCCAGCCGCCGCCAGTCCGCCGACAGCCAGGCGACCTCGATCACCTCGCCGCCCTCGGGAGCGGCGGTGTCCACCCACCAGGTCCCGTCGAAGATGAAGGTGCGGTCGAGCACCTGCCGGATGGGCGCCGCGCCGCCGTAGTAGGCCCCAGCGTTGCTGTTGGCCCCCATCTCGTTGATGGCCGCCGAGGTGCCGACCGCCTCGCCGCCGACCTCGCTGTCGGTCGGGTTGCTGTAGCCATCGTTCACCCGGCCAAGGGCGTCGACCTGGAAGGGCGTCCACTGCGTGACGAAGCCATAGCGCCACGCCAGCGCCCGGATGGCCTCGACGGTTGCGTCGTCGCCGCCGTTCTGACGCGCAGCGAAGAGTAGCTCGCCCATCTGCCGGCTGGCCCACAGGCGCGGCAGCCACGCGTGCGCCGTGCCCTGGCGTACCAGCGCGCCGCCCACGGCCTGCGCGATGGGACCGTCGCCCGTCATGCCGCGCAGATCGAGCGTCGCCTGGGCGCTCGGCGCGTAGCGTCCGGTCAGCAAGAGCCGCGATCCCACGAACAAATCGGGCAAGTCGATGGGCAGGCGGTCGCTCAGCGTCACGCCGCGGCCCTCGATCTCGAGGCCGGTGACGAGCGGCGCCTGAACGTCTCGGTAGAAGGCCTCGATCGTCGCGTCGATCGGCTGCCCGGGCTGGATGTAGTGGGTCGTGGCGCCCGTCGCCCGGCCCAACCCGTCGAGCAGCGTGGTGTTGACGTCGTTGCCGACGCCGAAGGCGAAGATGCGCACGCCGGCCTCGTTCTGCCGGACCACGTCGTCGAGGATGCGCCCGACGTCCGTCTCGCCGGCGGTCGCCTGCCCGTCGGTGAGGAACATCGCCATCCGGGGCCGCACGTCGCCCCCACCGTTCAGGCTGCCGAGCGCCCGCAGCAGCGCCTCGCTGATGTTGGTGCTGCCGCCCGCGACGAGCCCGTCGATCACCGCGCGCGCCTCGGACAGCGCCTGCGGCCCGACCGCTCTCAGCGCACCGAACACGGCCCGCGCGGTGTCGGCGAAGGGCACCAACTCGAAGCGATCCTCGGGGCCCAGGCCCTCGAGGACGGCCCGAAGCGCCCCCTGCACCTGCCGGATCTTCTCCCCGTCCATCGACCCCGACGTGTCGATCACGAAGGCGATGTCCTTGGCCACCGCGTCCGTGGCCTCGATGGCGGTGGGCCCTGCCAGCACCACGGCGAAGCCGCCCGCGACGTCCGCCTCGGCGGGCGTGCAGGCGGGCGCGCGGAAGCTCACGACGTCCGCCGCAACCGGCGCGTCGGCGGCCGTCGCGTAGAGCAGCAGATCGGCCGGCGGCGCCGCGGGATCGGCCGAAGCGATCAGGTGAGCGGTGAGGCGGTCCGCGCGTTCGACCTGCACCTCGTGGAAGGGCGTGAAGAAGGCACCCAGCGGCGCCGCCGATCCGAGGTCGATCTCGACGGCGGGCGCGACGTTCCAGCAGGCCGTCCCCATCAGCCGCAGCGGCTGCTCCAGCCGCGCGGGCGAGGCCGCCGCGTCCCAGGCCGGGGCGCCCTCTACCTCGAGGACGTGCTCACCCGCCAGCAGGCGCATCACGCCCGCGGCCATCGGCCAGGACGCCGCGTCGAGCAAGGCCGGGTCGCGCCGCCGCTCGACGTGCGCCATGACCCGGTCGAGCGCGGCCCGCGGGGTCAGCCGGTCCAGCACCACACCCGCGCCATCGAGGCGCGCGACGGCGCCCTCGGTCAGCGCCAGCACGTCGACCGTGCGATCCGCCGCCAGGCGAAAGCGCAGCGTCGTGACCGCGCGTGCCCCGCCCGGGTCGATCGTCACGCGGACGGCCTGCTCGAGCACGTCGACGCAGCCCGGGTCGCCTTCGACGTGTTGGGGGACGATCAGGCCCAGCGCGCAGGCGGCGCCGGGCAGCAGCGAGAGACAGACGACGACGAGCGCACGGAACGACATGGGGCCTCCTCGGCAGCGGCGGGTTCACCGTGCATGACCCCCGAGCTGGCGTGGGTGGGTCGTCCTTCTTTGGCCAGGCTCAATTTCGCGATCGCTCGGCGCGGCGGGCGGTCCGGCGCCATCATGGGTGCGCGTCCCCGCTGCAGCATCCTCATGGAGCCCAGGGGATGGTCCGGAGGCCGCCCCCTGCAGGTCATGCTCAGTGGGCGCCGATCGCAGGGTGAGGCGTGCACCGCGGCGTGGCCCGTGGTTCACTGCCCCATGCGCTTCGCCCTTCTCGCAATCGTGCTGGCGGCCTGTGACACCGGCGGGGACGCCTCGCCGGCTGCCGACGCTGGTCCCGCCGACGCCGCTGGGCCCGCGGGCGCCTTCGGCTCGGACGCCGTCCTCGCCGACGCCCTCGTCCCCGACGCCTTCGCCCCCGACGCCTTCGTCGGCCCCCTCGACGACACGCTGCGCCTGGACCACCTCCAGGCCCGCGGCACCCACAACAGCTACCACCTGCGCCCCGACACGCTGTTCCATCCGAGCCACGACTACGCCCAGGTCCCCCTCGACGAGCAGATCGAGCGCCAGGGCGTCCGGCAGCTGGAGTTGGATCTGCACGCCCGGGTCGAGGGCGGCTTCGACGTCCTGCACCTTCCCCTCATCGACCCAAACACGACCTGCCTGGCCTTCGAGGACTGCCTGCGGACGGTCGAGCGGTGGTCGGACGCCCACCCGGGTCACCTGCCGATCCTCATCTGGATCGAGCCCAAGGACGAGGGATCGGCCCCCGTCAACGGCCATGTCCGGAGCGTCGACCGCATGGACCAACTGGACGCGGCCATCCTCGAGGTGCTCCCCCGCGCCCGCCTGTTCACCCCCGACGACCTGCGTCGCGACCACGCTTCGGTGCGCGACGCAGTGCGGGCCGACGGCTGGCCGAACCTGGCTGCGGTCCGCGGGCGCATCATCTTCGCGCTGTTGGACCGCGGGGACCACCGAACGTCCTACATCGGCGAGGCCGCCGACCTTGCCGACCGGCTGCTCTTCGTCAACCCCGACGACACCGCCGATCCAAGGGCCGCGTTCCTGAAGATCGACGATGGCGGCAGCGAAGAGGCCCGCGCCGCCGTGGCGGCCGGCTTCCTCGTCACGAGCAACGTCGACGCGGCGGACGGCACGCCCGAGGAGAACGCGGCGCACCGGGCGGCGGCGCTCGCCAACGGCGTGCACTGGCTCAGCTCGGACCACCCCGCGCCCGACGGCCCCGACGATGCGGACTGGCTCGACATCCCCGGCGGCAACCCCGCGCGCTGCAACCCCGTCACGGCCCCGGAGGCCTGCACGGCCGCCGCGCTGGAAGACCTCTGAGGGGGCGCAGCCTGGCCCGATCGACGGACTCGCAAACGTGTCGGGCGATCCGGTCGAAGCGCCCGATTGGTGCCCGGGATCAGGCGGCACCTCGGTCGGCAGCTGCGCCGGTCGGGTTCGGCGGGACGCCCTCGCGAGAAGTGGGCGGCACTTCGTTCGCACTTCGTTCAGTCGTGAGAAGTGGGCGGCACTTCGTTCAGGCACTTCGTTCAGCACTTCGTTCAGGCGGCGCGGCCGTTTGCGGCGGTTCGCGTAGTTCCGGCCTGCCAGGCGGGGCTGCTGCCGCGCGCGCGGCTGGGGGAGTCAAGGCTCGCCACTTGACACTTGGGAGCGTGCGTCGCGGTCACCTCGCCCGACGGCGGCGTCCCAAGTGTCAAGTGACGAGTCTCGACCCCCGGCGGAGATGGTCGAAATCGTGCCCACGGCCTGCCGCGGCGGCTGGCGGCGGTTCTGGTAGTTCCACCCTGCCAGGCGGGGCTGCTGCGGCGCGCACTGCGCGAGGTGCTGCGCGAGGTGCTGCGCGAGGTGCCAGGCACTTCTGCAGGGCGGCACCGCGCTCGGTCCGGACTTCGTGGTGACGCTCTTGCGCTGACGGCCCGCGCGCACGGTCCCGCCGCCTGGGGCCGGGCCCCGTCACGCCTCAGCGGGCGGGACCGGGCATCCGTGGCAGATCGATCTGGTCCGCGCGCTCACCGTGGATGACCTGGCGGATGCGGGCGTTGCCCAGGAAGCGTTGCGGGAAGCCGAGATCGATCGCGCTGACCTCGTTCAGCTGGGCGAGGTGAGCGTCGTCGAGGGCGAACTCGAGGCCGCCGAGCAGGTCCTGGATCTGGCTCACCTTGCGCGCGCCGACGATGGGCACGATCGATGGGCTGCCCTGGCGCGCCCAGTTGACAGCCACCTGGGCCGAGGTGCGTCCGAGCGCGTCGGCGACGCAGTCGACCTCGCGGGCGATGGCAAGGTTTCCCTCGGTCAGCCGCTCGTCGTTGTTCCGCTTGGTGTCGATCGCCTCACAACGTGTGTGCTTGCCGGTGAGCACGCCGCCGCCCAGGGGTGCCCAGACCGTGCTGGTCATGCCGAAGGCGTCGGCCATCGGCAGCAGCTCGCGCTCGACGGTGCGCTCGATGAGGCTGTACTCCACCTGCAGGGCCGAGAAGGGCGTCCAGCCACGAAGCTCCGCGATCGTGTTGGCCTGCGCGGCCACCCACGCGGGGGCGTCGGACAGGCCCACGGCCAGCACCTTGCCCGCGCGGACCAGGTCGTCGAGGCCCCGCATCACCTCATCGACGGCCGTCGTGAAGTCCCAGGCGTGCACCCAGTAAAGGTCGATGTAGTCGGTCCCAAGGCGGCGCAGGCTGGCGTCGACCGCCTGCCGCATGTTCTTGCGCGAGTTGCCGCCCCCATTGGGATCGCCGCCGCGCATGGACAGCGTGTACTTGGTGGCCAGCACCCACCGCGCGCGATCAGCGGCGATGTGGCGTCCGACGATCTCCTCGGTCTGGCCCTCGTGGTACTTGTTCGCCGTGTCGAGGAAGTTGCCGCCCGCTTCGGCGAAGGCGTCCATGATGCGCCGGCTCTCGGCCTCGTCGGCGCCGAAGCCCCACGCGTCACCGAAGCTCATGGTCCCGAGGCAGATCTCCGAGACTCGAATACCGGTCCGACCGAGGATCTTGTACCGCACGTCACGCTCCCGTTGGGTGGCTGTCCCCGGAGGATTGCCACAAACGTCCTTCGGTTTCACCTGTCCCGGCGACGGACTCGCGCGCGGAGGTCGCGCCGGCGCTCCGGATGCGGCAGGCCGTCGGGGTCAGGCCCACCACTTCACCCCACCACCCGACGCGCAGCCGACCGCGCCCGGTGCGCGCTCAGATCGGGCAGACGATGTCGCCCAGCCGCTGGGTCAGCTTGTCGTTCTCACGGTAGTCGATCGGCACCACCACCAGCGACGGCCCCGCCTCGTCGAGCGCCGCGCGCAGCGCCCCCTGCAGATCGACGCTGTGGTCGACATAGTGCCCGTGCCACCCGAAGGCGTCCGCCAACTTGAGCCAGTCCGGGTTCCCAAAGTCCAGGTGCGTGTGCTTGCCGTACTGATTCTGCTGCTTCCACTTGATCAGCCCGTAGCCACCATCGTCCCAGACCATGCACACCATGTTCACGCCCAGCCGCCGCGCGGTCTCCATCTCCTGCACGTTCATCATGAAGCCGCCGTCGCCGCAGATGGCCATCACCTTCTTCTCGGGGAAGGTGCGCGCGGCGGCGATGGCGCCCGGCAACGCGAAGCCCATCGAGCAGAAGCCATTGGGGATGAGACAGCTGTTCGGCTCGTGGCACTGGTAGTACCGTGCGATCCACATCTTGTGGGCGCCCACGTCGCTCAGCAGGATGTCGCCCGGCGCCATCGCCTGACGCACGTCCCACAGCACCTTCTGCGGCCGCATCGGACCCACGGTCGCGTCGTCCTTCTGCGACGCGAAGTCGACCAGCATCTCCCGCCGCACCGCCGCCTGCTGACCGAGTTCCCACTCGAGCTTCACGCCGTCGAGCCGCTCGTTGAGCATCCACAGGCTGTGCGCCAGATCGCCGACCACCTCGACGTCGCAGCAGTAATGCTCGTCGATCTCCGCAGGCAAGAAGTCCATGTGCACGATCCGCTTGTCGCGCCCCGGGTTCCACAGCTTGGGGTGGTACTCGACCATGTCGTAGCCCAGCGAGATCACCAGATCGGCCGCGTCGATGGCACACGCCACCAGATCCTTGGCGCCCAGACCGATCGTGAACAGGCTGTAGGGTGCGGCGCAGTCCACCGCGCCCTTCGCCATGAACGTGTTGATCACCCCGATGCCCGTCTTCTCGCCCAGCAGCCGAAGCTGCTTGCTGGCCCGACGTCGGATCGCGCCGTTGCCCGCCAGGACGACCGGCCTCTTCGCCGCGCGCAGCAGATCGCACACCTGGTCCATGACCTTGTCGTCGGCCACCGGCCTCCGTTGCCGCCCCACGGGCAGCGGCGCGCCCTGCACGTCGATCTTCGCCAGGTCCTCGGCCAACTCCAGGTGGCAGGCCCCCGGCTTCTCGGCGGTCGCCAGCTTGAACGCCTTGCGCACCAGCTCGGGGATGTTCGACGGGTGGAAGACGCTCCCACCCCACTTCACCACCGGCTTGAACATCGACACGACGTCCATCGCCTGGTGGCTCTCCTTGTGCAGCCGCTTGCTGTCACCCTGCCCCGTCAACACCACCATCGGCGCGCGATCCATGTTGGCGTCGGCCACGCCCGTGATCAGGTTGGTCGCCCCGGGCCCCAACGTGCCCAGGCACACGCCCGCCTCGCCCGTCAGCCGCCCGAAGGCCTCGGCCATGAAGGCCGCGCCCTGCTCGTGTCGCGTGATCACGACCTCGATGGGCGAGTCCTCGAGCGACATCATCATGTCGGCGTTCTCTTCGCCGGGTACCCCATAGATGGTGTGCACGCCCTCTGCCTCGAGACAGCGCACGAACAGATCCGATGCCTTCACGAGCACCTCCCCCTCACCGTATTCTTCAAACCGCCGACTTCTTCAGCGCCTCGGCCATCTGCACCAGCGAGGCCGGCGTCCTGTCGAGCACGATCACGCCGCCCGGCCCCAGGCGGCCAAAGCTCAGGACGCCGGTGGGGCAACTCTGCACGCAGGCCGAGCACCGCACGCACTCGGGGTCCTCCATCGGGATCCCCTTGTTGGCGAAGTTCATG
>CALBMW010000134.1 GCA_937896275.1 uncultured Myxococcales bacterium | reverse complement strand
GCTCCCACCTCGACGCACCCTGCGCGGCCGGCGCCTGCGATCCGGGGACGGGGCTCTGCCTGGCGCGACCCGCGGGCGAGGGGCAGGCATGCCCCAGCGACAACGGCTGTGTCACGGGCTCGACCTGTCGCGCCGGCGCGTGCGTCGGTGAGCCCCTCGATTGCCGCCACCTCGACCTCGGCTGCCTGGTGGGCGTCTGCGATCCGGTCGCGGGGGCCTGCGTGGCGCGGCCGGTGGCCGACGGCGTGCCCTGCGACGACGCGGATCCCTGCACGGTGGACACGACATGCGGCGCGGGCCGTTGCGCGGGCGGCGGGCCTCGGGACTGCAGCGCGTTGACCGAGGGCTGCGCGGTGGGCGAGTGCGCGGCGGGCGAGGGCTGCGTGGCGCGGACGCTCGAGGACGGCGCGCCCTGTGAGGATGGCGATCGTTGCACCCTGGGTGAGCTCTGCGCCGACGGGGCCTGCGCGGGCGGTCAGGCGCGGGACTGCGCCGGGCTCGACGGCGCGTGCGCGGACGGGCAGTGCGACGCGATGACCGGCGAGTGCGTGGCCGCGCCGGCCCGCGAGGGTGAGATTTGCGGGCCCACGGATGATCCCTGCATGGCACCGCAGTGCCGCGCGGGGGCCTGCGCGCCGCCTGGTCCGGTCAGCTGTGCGCACCTCGACGGCGCCTGCGTCACGGGGGCCTGTTCGCCGGGCGTGGGCTGTGAGGCCACCGCGGTGTCGATCTGCAGCCTGTGCCGTGGGGCGGCCGGCCTGTGCGACGGCGCGGGCGTCTGCCTGGAGTTCGGGCCCGGCGCGACGCTGGCCGAGGACTTCGAGGGCGGCGGGCTACCGGCCGGGTGGCGGGGGGCGGGAGACCGGCCGTGGGCCTCGACCAATGGACAGGCCTTCTCGGGCGCGCGCTCGTTGCGCAGCGGAGACATCGGGGCCGGCGACACAAGCGGCGCGCAGGTCGACGTGGACGTGCCGGACGGGGCGACCCTGCGGTTCCGGTACCGCGTGTCGAGCGAGGGCAACTTCGACTTCCTGCGGGTGCGGGTGGACGCGGCCGAGGTGCTGGCGGTCTCGGGCGAGCGGGACTGGACGCTGCACGAGGCACCGTTGGCGCCGGGCGCCCACACGTTGACCTTCGAGTACGCCAAGGACGACAGCCTGGATAGCGGCGACGACGCGGCCTGGATCGACGCCTTCGAGGTGGAGCGCGGGTGCCCCGGCAGCGCGTGCACCCAGGGCCGGCGCGTGGACGCCGACACCTGCCTCACGTGCCCGCTGCCGGACGCCACGCCCTGCCCCGACGACAGCGCCTGCACCGCGGGCGCTTGCGCCGAGGGCGCCTGCGCGCAGCAGCCCACCAACGAGTGCGGGGACTGCGGGCCGGGCCTGAGCCGGTGCGTGGCGGGGGCCTGTGACGACTTCAACGCCGTCTTCGCGGGCTTCGACGCGGGGGATCTGCCGGCCCCCTTCGTCGTCGGTGGTGACCGGCCGTGGGTGCGCGTCGCGGGTACGGCGCGCGAGGGGGCGGGCTCCGCCGCGAGTGGCGACATCGGCCACAGCGAGGAGAGCACGCTCACGCTGCAGGTGGAGCTGATCGAGGCGGGCACGGTGAGCTTCTGGTATCGGACGAGTACGGAAACCAACTATGACTTCCTGTACTTCGACGCCGACGGCGAGCGCCGCGTCGACCTCGCGGGCGTCCACGACTGGGCCTTCCACGAGTCGGCCCTCGCGGCGGGGCCGCATTCGCTGGTCTGGCAGTACGCGAAGGACGGCAGCGTCGATCAGGGCGACGATCGCGTGTGGATCGACGAGGTCGCGGTAGGCACACCGCCGGTGTGTTGGCCCTGACAGCCCGCGAGGGGTTCGAACGCCGAGCGGACCCCGGCGGCGGCGCGCGCTGCAGCGGCCCAGGCGCCCCCCTGGAACCTACGAGCCACCCTGGACGACGCCCGCGACGCGACCGCGAGGGGTTCGGAAGGCGCGGCGGCGGCGGGTGAGCGGCAGGACGAGCAGCATCAGCAACGACCAGGGTAGGGGCGCGTCGCCGGGCGACTGGCTGCAGCCGCCGCTGTTCTTGGCCATGTCGACGCTCGCCACGGGCGGATCGCCGGTGGACGGAGCGGGCAGGTAGCCGGGGTCGGGGGCCTCGCCGTCCGTGTCGCCCGCGCTGGCGGGCGGGCCGATGGGGTGGGCGGGGGTGGGCGACTCTCCGGCCTGATCGGGCACAGTCGGGGCGCCGGGGCGCGGGGTGAGCGCGACGTCGAGCTCGACCTCGTCGCCGGCCAGGATCGTGACCTGCCGCGTGACCGACTCGTGGCCGGAGGCAAGCACCGCCACCATGACCTCGCCCGCCGGGAGCGCGTCGAGGCGATAGCGTCCGTCGGCGTCGGTGCGGGCGCTCGCGGCGCCGGAGATCGAGACCGAGGCGCCCTCGAGCGGGCCGAGGACGCCGTCCGCGCCCGACGTGCGGATCGTGCCGAAGAGGGCGCCTTTGGTCGAGACCGGCTCGCTGGGGATCGGCTCCTCGGGGGGCGGCTCGACGGGCGGTGGCTCGACCGGGGGCGGCGCGGCCTCGCGCACCAGCCCCACGGAGCCCCACACGTCCGCGCCGACGCTCACCGTGCGCGTGACGGTCTGGCTCTGCCAGCCGGCCTTGCTGATGGTCACGGTCCGGTCGCCCACCGGCAGATCGGGCAGCCGGTACAGGCCGTCGGCCCCGGTCATCACGCTGGGCCCGCCCCGGACGCTGACCTGCGCACCGGCGATGGGCCCCGCCTCGTTCATCAGGTCGTTCTCGCGGACGAAGCCGAGCAGACGCCCCGTCTGGGCGCCGGGCTGGAGGGCCACCGAGCCCCACACGTCCTGGCCGGCCACCGCGTCGACCTCGTTGCGGCCGGCCGCGAAGCCGTTCGCGCTGACCAGGATGACCTTGTGGCCCGGCGAGACGCCGTCGAAGGTATAGAGCCCGTCGCCCCCGGTGCGCACCGTCGGGCCGCCCTGGATCTGGACGGTGGCGTTGGCGATGCCCCCGGCCTCGTTCTGGATGTTGCCCGAGCGCACGAAGCCCCGAACCCGACCCGTGGCCGCGGCCGGGGGCGGGGCTGCGTCGCCGCCGCCGGTGACCAACTGCATGTACCGGTTC
This sequence comes from uncultured Myxococcales bacterium, assembly GCA_937896275.1. Classification (GTDB taxonomy): domain Bacteria; phylum Myxococcota_A; class Bradymonadia; order UBA7976; family UBA1532; genus JACKDN01. Next base: position 9,835 of record CALBMW010000134.1, on the reverse strand, counting down.
CAGTTCCAGTGCGGCCCGGGATCGGTGTGGTCGTTGCCCGACAGCTCGACGTGGCCCTTGATGTGCGTCCGGTTCATCGCGATGCCCCAGCGCTGGCAGATGTCGCGCGTCAGGGCCGCGCTGCGGCGATACATGGCGTCCGTGAACCAGCGGGCCTCTGCGACGAAGCCCTCGTGCTCGATGCCGATGGAGCGACTGTTCCAGTTGCGGGCGTGCCAGGCGACGTCCTCCTCCTCGACCATCTGCGTGATCTGCCCATCGGACGACCGGACGACGTAGTGGGAGCTGACCTGGGAGGCGCGGTTCTGGAACCACGAGATGGTGCCGCCGTAGGAGCCTTGCGTGACGTGGATGACGACGGTGTCGACGCTGCCGCGGCGGCGCTGTGCGTTGGTGTAGTTGGTGCTGGCGACCCAGCGGTTGGCGACGTTGGTGTCGGGGCGCGCGGCCTGCTCGAGCGTGCCCAGGGGGGAGGGCGCCAGCAGGATGTGGCCGTCCGCCGTGTCCTCGTCGACGCCGTGCCCGAGCGCGAAGCGCGTGCCTTCGGCCAACGAGACGGCGGCCGCGTCGGCGGTGCGTGCGCCCGCGACGGCGTCGATCCACTCATCGAGCGACACCGTGTCGTCGGGGTCGCGGCCCAGGTCGTCGGCGACCAGCGCAGCGAAGCCGCGAGCGTGGGTGGCGAGATCGGCGGCGACCGTCTCGGCGGGTGCGTCGAGCAGGCGCGCGGCGCGGTCGAGGGCGGTCGGGTCGAGCTGGAAGAGGCCGCGCCCCTCGGTCTCGCTGTCCCGGTGCGTCAGCCGCGACTCGCTCCAGGCGGCGGCGATCAGCAGGCGGACGGGGACGTGGAACTCGTGGGCGGCGGCCTGCAGGGTGGCGTAGACGGGACCGCTGCCGCTCAACGGCGCCTGGAGGACGGCGGCGGTGTCGGGGGCCTGCTCGTCGCCGCCGCACGAAGCGAGCGGGAGCGTCGCGGTGAGGGCGACGAGGAGTCCGGCGAGCCGGTGCAATGCGGGCATGATCAGACCTCCGACGTGGGGCGCCTCCGCGACACGGTGCATGGGGGGTGCCACGCGCCGAGGGTACGGTGCGCGCGGTTCGGGCCGAAGAGGCGGCCTGGGGGACCGAGGCCTCGATGTCTCACCGCGGGGTGCGTGGGCCCCAGCGGGCCGGGGGGCCGAAGGTCAGGCCCGGAGGATGTGGGTCGGGGATGGGCGGGCTACCGGCCCCCGGGGCCGGGCGTGCTTCGCGGACAGCGACCGTGCCCGAAGCGCAGCGCCGACGCGGCACCGGCTATATGTCAAGTAGCTAGTCTTGACCCCCCTTCTGGCCGGGGCGGCGCAGGGTGAAGAGGTCGCCGACCTCGGCGTAGTCGAGGTAGCCGAGGCGCGAGATCGGGCGCAGTTTCGCCATGTCGATCAGGCCCTCGGTCAGGACGCTGTCGGCGATGTGCAGGCCAACCACCCGCCCAATCACCATCACGTTGCGGCTGCCCGGCAGCGTGCAGGGCAGCTCGACCGTCCTCACCAGCACGCACTCCATGTTGATGGGGCTCTCGGCGATGCGCGGCGCGCGCACTTTTTGGCTGGTGGCCGCCGTCAGGCCCGCCAGGACGAACTCGTCGACGTCGGCCGCGGCGGGGGCGCTGGTGGCGTTCATGGCGTCCCTCAGGTGCCAGGTCGCGACGTTGACGACGAAGTCGCCGGTGGCCTCGATGTTGGTCACCGTGTCCTTCGCGCCGTGCGGCTGGTGGCCGTTGGACGCGTACATGATCAGCGGTGGATCCGAGGCCAGCGCGTTGAAGAAGCTGTAGGGCGCGATGTTGGCCACGCCGTCCACCCCCAACGACGAGATCCAGCCGATCGGGCGGGGCGCGACGCAGGCCTTGAAGGGATTGCGGGGCAGCGGCCGGCAGGCAGGATTCTCGTCGACGTCATAGAACACGTGGGCAGTCCTCGGTCCGGTTTGGCGGGGCAAGGGTCACGACCTATGATGAGCGCCCTCGATTCCAGCACGCTCAGCTCGCGGGCGTGGGTTTCACGACGGAGAGGTTCGAGAAGAGTGGCGATCACCAGAAGCATGGCGATCAAGGGCCTTCACCACAACGCCTACCGCTGCCGCGATTCGGGTGAGACGCGCGCCTTCTACGAGGACTTCCTGGGGCTGCCGCTGGCCGACGCCTTCGAGATCACGGCGACCAAGACGGGCCGTGAGACACGCGCGCTGCACAGCTTCTACCGGCTGGGCGACGGCTCGTTCCTCGCCTTCTTCGAGGCCCCCGACATGCCGTTCGACTTCAAGGAACAGCATGACTTCGACCTGCATATCGCCCTGGCGGTGGACGCCGAGACGCTGCAGGCCATGCTGAAGAGGGGCGAGGACGCCGGTATGAACCCGCGCGGCGTCGCCGATCACGGCTTCATCCACTCGATCTACTTCCGCGATCCCAACGGCTACGTCATCGAGCTGACCACGCCGGTCGGCGACGTGGCGGCCCAAGCAGCCGTCGCCGCCTCGGCCGCGCATGGCAAGCTGGCTGCCTGGCAGGCGTCGAAGCCGGTGGACGCCGACTGAGGGCCCTCCGCGCGGCCCGCTGATGGAGCCGTTGCGTCCGAGTCCGCGCCCGCCTACCCTCGGCCGCCGTGAAGGCCCCTGCCTGGACCGACCGGCGCATCGCGCTCGGTCTCGCGCTGCTGATGGGCGCGTTCTACCTGCTGACGAGTGGCGCCGAGCGGCCGTGGGGTGACGGCGACTACCAGTACCAGCACGCCCGCAACGTGTGGGTGGAGCATCGGCTCGACCTGGGCGATCAGCCGCGTCGCTGGCTCTTTGAGGGCCCCGACCAGCGCTTCTACGTGACCTTCTCGTTGGGCATCGCGCTCAGCTACGGCCCCAGCGTCGCCTTCGTCGAGTGGCTCGCCCCCAACCACCACCCGGGGCTGCTCTGGGCGGTGGGGCATCGCTTCGCGAGCACCCTGTACGGGGCGCTGGTGGCGGCGTTGATGTTCCTGCTCGCGCGGCGCCTCGCAGTCTCGCGACGGCGCGCGGTGGCGGTGACGCTGGTGGCGTGCGTCGCGACACAGCTCTGGGTCTACGTGCACTCGGACTTCAGCGAGGCCTATCAGACCTTCGCGCTGCTGCTGGCGGTCTACGTCACCGTGGTGGCCATGGATCGCCCGTCGGCGCCCTGGGGCGCGGCGCTGGGGCTCGCGTGGGGGCACCTGGCCGTGGCCAAGGTCGTCTACCTGGCGCTGCTGCCGATCGCCTTCGTGGCGGTGCTCGTGCCGCTGTGGCGGGCCCACGGTCGACGCGCCCTGCGAACGGCGGTGCCGGGCGTCGTGGCCTTCCTGCCGGGCATCGCCGTCATGCTCGCCTACAACCACCTGCGCACCTGGCACTGGCTCGGCACCGGCCGCCAGTTCGATCACTTCGCCGGGCCGATGGATGGATCCTGGTGGGTCGGCCTGCACGGGCTGCTGCTCTCGTCGGGCAAGAGCATCTTCGTCTTCAGCCCCATCCTGGTCGCCGCGATGCTGGGCGTGCCCGCTTTCCTGCGGGCGCGTCCGCGCGAAGCGCGCTTCGTCCTGCTGAGCGCGTCGGTGCTGCTGCTGGTCTACGCGCAGTATGTCTTCTGGCACGGCGCCTGGAGCTTCGGGCCGCGCTTCGCCACCTGCCTGATGCCGCTACTGGTGCTGCCGCTGGCCTGGCTCCGGCTGCCGGCCGAGCGGGCGCCGCGACGCTGGGCGGCCGCCGCGCTGGGTGGCCTGCTGTTCGTTTCGATGGGCGTACAGGCCCTCGGCAACACCTACTACGAGGGCCACAACATCCACGTGCAGAACCGCGCCCGGCGCGCCCTCTTGGGCAAGACGAAGCGCGACAGTTGCGGCTGGTGCCACGAGAATCAGTACCTCAGCCACTTCGTGCCTCACTTCTCACCGATCGCCACGCACGCCTGGCTGCTGGCGGGCGCGCTGCGCGGGCTGGACGACGACGCGATGCGCGAGAGCGCGCCCTGGGCACGATTCTTCCCGCCGAAACTGCGCGCCAAGGTCGAGATCAGGCGACCGCCGGTCGACTACTGGCTGCTGCGGTGGGTCGGTCAGCTGAGGGGCACCGGCGGGCGCCCTGCGGATCGCGTGGGCGCCTTGGGTTGGGTGCTGCTCTTCGGCTCGCTGCTGGTCGGCGCCTTGGGTGGCTTGCTCGTGCTGGGCGGCCTTCGACGATCCGAGGGCGCGTCGGCCTCAGCCGGGGGGTAGGGTTCGCTGCACCCGCACGACGGGCAACGGCTCGTCGCCCGCGAGCGCGTCTGCGCCGAGCCGATCGGCCGCCAACCGCTCGACGCGGCGCCGCGTCTCGGGGTGCGCATCCAAGGCGGCCGCGAAGCCCTCGCGGTCGAGGGCGAAGATCGTCAGCGGTGACACGGCCTCGACGTTGGCCGACGCCACCCGGCCACCGAGCAGCGCGATCTCGCCGAACACGTCCCCCGGCCCCAGCGTGACCAGCGTCTTGCGGCGCCCGCCACCGGCGCGCTGCCACACGTCGGCGTGACCCGACGCGATGATGCACATCGCGCTGCCCGCGTGACCCTCGCGGATCAGGCGCGTGCCGTCCGGGATGGTGGCCGGCAGGCATTGCGCGTACAGCGCGTCGCGCTGACCCGCGTCGAGCCCCCCGAAGATCGAGCTCGGCCCCATGAGCTGCGCCAGCATGCGCTCGCGGCCCATGGCGCGCAGGCTCTCGAAGACCGTCGGCAGGCGCTCGGCGAAGACCTCCAGCGCCGCCTGCTCGAAGACCAGCACCTCGCTGGGCAGGCGCGCGAAGACGGTGGCCGTGCGGTGCACGCCGGTCAGCGGCGCGACCTCGCCGATCACGGCCCCAGGGGCCAGCTGGGCCAACTCGCCCACGCCGAGGCGCTTGACGTCGGCCTGGCCGCTGAGCAGCACCATCAGGGTCTGCCCGCTCGCGCCCTCGTCGATGAGGGTGACGCCTGGGCCCACCCGCTGAGCCGGCGCGTCGAAGATCAGGGTGGCCAGCGCGTCGCCGGCGCCCTCCGGCGCGCCCAGGGATCGACCGTAGGCGCGCCCCAACTCGCGCGCCTTGGCGGCGTGGCCGGTGTCGTGCAGCCCGCGCATGGCCCGCACGCAGGGACCGAAGGCCTGGGGAGCGCGCTGGAAGTCGGCCACGGCGGCGCGGGTCTCCTCGAGCGTCATCGGCCGGCCTCCAGCGCGGGAACCGGCGGGGGCGGCGACGGGGCCGGCATCCCGGGGCGCCCGAGCTCTGCGTACCAGGTCTTCCGCCAGCGCTGTAGCCGTTGGTAGTGCTTGGGGGTCTCGAGGCAGCGCCCGCCCTTGCGCGGCGCGCTGATCGCGTGGGCCCAGGCACGCACCCAGAGCGTCTCGCCCTTCAGGTGTCGGCCGCAGCGCTTCTGCGTCTTCGCGAGGTGCGTCTGGATGTGCTTCAGCCAGGCCTCGGCCGCGGCCAGCGGATCGGTCCGGTCGACCTGGTAGGCGCCCTCGAACCACGGCCACTGCTGCAGCACGCCGATGGCCTTGGCGCGGCCCTGCTTGTCGAAGGCTCGATCCCCCTTGGCGTCCTGGTCGAAGCCCGACTCGGCGCAGGCCGCGGCCAACACCATGCCGCGCAAGGTGTGCGGCATCTCGTCGAACTTCTCCTCCACGCGCAGCAGGTCGAGCAGGTAGGCGGGGTCGGCCTTCTTGCGCATGCGGTTGCACGTGAGGGCCTGGGCAATGATCGCTTCCTCGAGCGCGGTGGCCGGCGCGGTGGTGACCGGCGCGGTCCAGCGAGCAGCGGCCGGGGCCGGGGCGAGGGCGAACGACAACAGGATGAGCAGGTTTCGCACGGCGCGATGGTAGATCGGCCAGGGGTCGGCGCAACAGTTCCTTGCCAAAGGGCAGGGGCCCCGTATGAGGGCAGAGACCCCGGAGCGCCACTCGGAGCGCCTGTCGGGGTGGCGCCGGGGCGCCCGACGGGGGCCCTACAGGCGCCGGCGGCGCCGTCCCAAGGCCGCGATCAGCATCACGAACGCCCAGGCAGGCGTCCCGCCCTCGCCGGGCGTCGCGCTGCAGCCGTCGCTCTTCTTGGTATCCCGCAGCACCCCCTCGCCACCGCCAAAGGGATCGTCCGGGTTCGCGGCGCCGTCCCCGTCCCCGCCGGGCTGCTCGCCCCCGGCCCCGTCGTCGCCCTCGTCGGGGGCCTCGCCGCAGGCATACGCGGTGGGGCACGCCGCGCCGCCGCCGGGGGCCACGCACACCTGCACGCCGTCCACGTCGCCGCAGACGCTGTCCCCTGGGCAGGTCGCGCTGTCGCCGCAGGGCTGCGTGCAGCGCGCGCCGGCGCCGAAGTCCATGCAGGTCCCGTCGCTGCCGCAGTCCGCGTCGGCCCGGCAGGCGTCGCACACGCGGCAGGCGTCCGCCGGGACGTCGGCCCGCGGCCCGCCGCACACGAAGTCCTCGTGACACACGCCCGCGTCCCAGGCGTCGCCGTTGATGCACACGTTGCGCATGCCGCCGGCGGCGACGCGCATGTTGGCGCACTGAGTCCCGCCGGCCGCGCCCTCGCGGCAGCCGCCGACGACGCAGTCGTGGGTGCAGACGCCGCCCGCGCCGAAGTCCACGCACACCGCGCCGGCCGCGCAGTCGCCGTCCTCGGCGCAACCGTCGCACACCGCGCAACGACCGCCCCGATCGCGATCGTCGTGGTCGTCGCACGCGTCGCCCGTGCCGTCCCGGTCACCGTCGGCCTGATCCGCGTTGGCCACCGCCGGGCAGTTGTCACGCCCGTCGGGCTCGCCGTCTTCGTCGGTGTCGACGCGCTGGTCGCTCACCCCGCGCGCCACCCACGCCGGCGGCGCGAAGCCGCCCTGCTCCGAGGCGATCCCGCCCCGCTCGCGCAGCCAGTCGCGCCACGGGTAAACGCCTGAATAGATTGGGAAACTGCAGCCTTCTCCCCCCCGCGAGAGGGCCCCGAGCACGCGGTTCTGGTCGTCGAGCGCCGGGCCACCCGAGTCGCCCTGGCAGACGCCGTCGTTGCCGATCCACTCGCTGCTGCGCACCTGGCTGCCGCCGAAGCGGACGCACTCGTTGCCGGAGCACAACACCTCGCGGTCGGTGATGATGCGGCGCACGCCCGCTCCGCTTCCGTCCCCGATCTCGCCAAAGCCGACCGCGTCATAGCGTTCGGCGCGGAAGACCTGCTCGTCGATGCGGGGGGCGTAGGGCATCGTCTCGGTCTCGGGGACGTTGTCGGCCAACCGCAGCAGGGCGAGATCCTGGCCGCACAGGTCGCCGCGCTCCTCGGGCGTGATGACCTCGACGACGGCGTGGTAGGCCCGCGTGTCCTGCAGGAAGAAGGGCCGCGTGGTGACGTAGAAGCTGGTGGCCGAGTACTTCGCCCCGAACTCCGAGTTGCCGCAGATGACCCCCTCGCTGCCGGTCTGCGCGACGCAGTGGTGCGCGGTGAGCACCAGGTTCGGCAGGATGAGCGTTCCCGAGCAGGCGCCGCCCCCTCGGCCGCTCTGGATGATGATGCCCACGACGCTGGTGTGCGCGGCGTCGGGCTGGCCGCCCCGAATCGACTGGCGCGCGACGGCGAGCGCGGTCGGCGCTGGGGCCTCGACGCCGTCGCAGCCCACGAGGGCCGCGACGAGCAGCAGCCCGGCGTTCGTCAGCCCGGCGTTCGTCAGCCCGGCGTTGATCATGCGACGCTTCATTCGGGGATCACCTCACGCACGGTTGGGCAAGCGGGCCGCTCGCTGTTCAGGTTCCGTGCCAGCGATCGCGATCGCCACGCTAACGGTCGGGGAGGGCGACGCACGGCGAGTCAGGGCGTCAGGAGCACCTTCCCGAAGTTCTTGCGGTCCTGCAAATAGGCGTGCGCCTCGGCGGCCCGGTCGAAGGGGAAGGTGGCGTCGACCACCGGCGCGAAGGTGCCGTCGGCGACCAGCGCGACGATCTCGGTCAGCATCGCCCGGAGCGCGTCGGCCTCGTGCCACAGGTGCCCCAGGTTGACGCCGTGCGCGCCGCGGTTGTCGTTCATCATCGCCATCACGCCGAAGCGCCCCATGCTCGCGAGACCCTTGAGCGCGGCGACGATGCTGCGGGTCTTGCCCGGGGCGAAGCTGCTGGCGCCGAAGCAGTAGAGGCGCCCCATCGACCCCAGGCTACGGTAGCTCTTGTGGAAACTCTTGCCGCCCACGGCGTCGAGCACGATGCCCACGCCCTTGCCGTCGGTGATCCGCTTCACCTCGGCCTCGAAGTCCTGCGTGTTGTAGTCGATGCAGTGGGCGACGCCGGCCTCGAGCAGGCGTTCGTGCTTGCCGGCGCTGGCGGTGCCGATGACCTCGGCCCCGCGCCAGCGACAGATCTGCAGCGCCGCTTGGCCCACGCCGCCCGCCGCCGCGTGCACGAGCACCCGCTCGCCCGCCTGCACGTTGCCCAGCCGCACCAGCATCAGCCACGCGGTGAGGTAGTTCACGGGGATGGCGGCGGCGGCCTCGAAGCCCATCGCGTCGGGCATGGGCGTGGCGTTGGCCACCGGCACGACGAGCGTGTCGCTGTAGCCCCCGAAGCGCGTGAGGCAGAGCACCCGATCGCCCACCGCCCGATCGGTGACCCCGGGTCCGACCGCGTCCACGGTGCCCGCCGCCTCGTAGCCCACCACGCAGGGCAGGGGGGGCGCGTCGGGGTAGAGGCCCATGCGCGCCATGATGTCGGCGAAGTTCACCCCGGCCGCGGCCACGCGCACGCGGACCTGGCCCGCCTCGGGCTCGGGATCCGGGGCCTCGCGCACGCTGAGCACCTCGGGGGCGCCGGTCTTGGGGATCCAGATTTGTCGCATCGGTTGCTCCGTTTCGTCTCGGTGACGCCGTACGATGACACGCGGCCGTCGAGGTGGCAGGGTTTGTTTGGCAGCGCCCACGAGGGTCGGTCCACCGTTGCACCGGGGGCGACCGCTCGCCACGCTGGAGACCCCGACGGAGGAGTCCGGCCACGATCATCGACGCCTACGAGTTGGAGGCCCGCATCGCCACCGGGGGTATGGGCCAGGTGTGGCGCGGCCGGCATCTTCTCGACGGCCGCCGCGTCGCGGTCAAGATCCTTTTGCCGCACGGCGATCCGCGCTTCGCCCGCCTGTTCGCGGACGAGGTGCGGGCCATGGCCGGCCTCGATCATCCCAACATCGCGGAGGTGCTCGACGCGGGGCGCCTCACCGATCCGGCCGGCGAGGTGGTGTCCGCGGGGCTGCGCGCGGGCTCGCCCTACCTGGTGATGGAGTTCGTCGACGGTCAGTCGCTGCAAGACGATCCGCCCACCGACTGGGCGACCCTGCGCGCTCTGCTGGACGGTCTGCTCGCGGCCCTCGCTCACGCGCACGCGCGGGCCGTGATTCACCGGGACCTGAAGCCAGGCAACGTGCTGCGCGCCGCTGACGGCCGCGTGAAGCTGACCGACTTCGGCATCGCCCACGCTCTCGAGCGCCTCGAGTCGGACTCGCCCGTCGCGGGCACGCCCGAGTACATGGCCCCCGAGCAGGCCCACGGGCTGTGGCGAGACTTCGGCCCCTGGACGGATCTGTACGCCGTCGGCTGCCTGACCTACGCGCTGGTCGGTGGGGCGCCACCCTTCGTCGGTGGTTCTCCGCTCACCATCCTGCGCGGTCACCTCGAGCGACCGCCCGCAGCGCTCGCGGCGCGCTTCGAGGTGCCGGAGGGCCTTTCCGCGTGGGCCGCCCGGCTGCTGCGCAAGAATCCCGCCCACCGCTTCCAACGCGCCGCCGACGCGCGCGCCGCGCTCGGGGGGCTGGATCGGCCGGCCGG
>CALBMW010000133.1 GCA_937896275.1 uncultured Myxococcales bacterium | reverse complement strand
AGTGTCAAGTGGCGAGCCTTGACTCCCCCAACCGTGCGCGCGGCAGCAGCCACGCTTGGCAGGGCGGAACTACGCGAACCGCCGCAAACCGTGAAGAAGTGCCCGGCACTTCTTCACGCGGACCTCACCACGCTGGCCACCAGGGCCGTCGCCTCGGCGGGTCCGCCGCCTCAGCGCGGCAGCGCCTCGCCCATGTGCACGGCGGCGCGGCGCAGGGCCTCCTCTTCCAGCGACGCGAAGCCCAGCCGGACGCAGGGCGGCGGGCGCACCTCGGGGCGGCACAGCTCGGCTGCCGTCTGGAACCACACGCCGCGCGCGCGGCAGGCGGCCACCCAGGCGTCGAAGGGCAGGTCACGGCGCAGGCGCGCCCACAGGGCGACGCCGCCGGCGGGCACGTCGAAGGCCAGGGCGTCCCCCAGCTCGGCGCGCAGGGCGAGCACCAGCGCGTCTCGCCGGGCGGAGTAAAGCCGTCGCATGCGTCGTGCGTGGCGCTGCACCTCGCCGTCCTCGAGCAGCTCGGCGACCGCGGCCTCGAGGGCCCGATCGCCCTGCCGATCGACGACCCGTCGCTCGGCGGCCAGCCGCGTGATCACTTGGGCGGGCGCGACCGCGAAGCCGATGCGCAGGCCGGGGGCCAGGATCTTCGACAGCGTCCCCACGTAGATGACCACGCCGGCCCGATCCGCGCTCGCCAGGGGCAGCAGGGGGCGGCCGACGTGGTGCAGTTCGTTGTCGTAGTCGTCCTCGATGACGATCATCCGGTGGGCAGCGGCCAGCGACAGGAGGCGTGCGCGCCGGCCCGGTGAGAGCGGCACCATCGTGGGAAACTGGTGGTGGGGCGTCAGGTACACGGCGCGCACCGGGTTCGCCGCCGCGGCCCGCTCCAGCGCCTCGACGTCCAGCCCGTCACCGTCCACGGGCAGAGGCAGCAGGCGCGCCCCCGCCCGCTCGAGCGCCGACCAGGCGGGCGGATAGCCCAGGACCTCGACCGCGACGACGTCCCCGGGGCGCACGAAGGCTCGCGCGACGAGGTCGAGCGCCTGCTGCGCCCCCCGCGTCACGATCACCTGCTCGGGGCCAGCGCTCAGCCCCCTTACCCGCGACGTGAGATCGGCGAGCGCCGAGCGCAGCGCCGGGTGCCCTTCGGGCGGCCCGTAGCCGAGCAGGGTGCCCCCGGCCACCGTCAGCGCGCGGCGCCAGGCGCGAGTCAGGGCGGTCACCGGCACCCGGCGCAGATCGGGCGCCCCGCCGGCCAGCACCAGCGCGCCGTGCGGGGGGACAGGCACAGGCTGCTCGGGGGCCGGGGCGAAGTCGAAGCCGGGCTGCGTTGGCGCGATCGACCGGGCGCCGGCCGTCCACGCTGACTCGAGACGGTCGGGCAGATCGGCGGCGACGTAGGTGCCCGATCCGGGGCGCGCCACGAGCCAGCCCTCGGCCTCGAGCGCCCGCAGCGCCGCCAGCACCGTGTTGCGGTGCACGCCGAAAGCCTCGGCCAGTCGGCGACTGCCCGGCAGCCGACTCCCCGGCGGCAGGCGTCCGCGCCGCACCTCGGCCACCAGCGCCGCGCCGATGCGGGCCTGCAGCGTGTCTCCGGTAGCCGCAGCCGCGGCGTCGAAGCCGAAGGTCCACTCGCTCATGTCATCCCCGCCTCGCAAACTGGTCCATTCATACGTATCGAAACTGGATCTTTGCATCGGACCGGGCTCACGGCAAGGTGGGGTCGACTCGAAGGGAGGTCAGACATGAGCGCCGCGCCCATGACGATGTCCGAGACCGAGGCGCTCCGCTTCCTGGCGGCCCAGCCCGCGGTCCACCTGGCCGGGCTCGACGCCTCGGGCGGCCCGCTGTTGCGTCCGCTGCACACAGCGCTCTGGGACGGACGCCTGGTCTTTCACGGGCGTCCCGGCGAGAAGGCCGCGGCGATCGGGGGCGCCGTGGTCGTCGCCGCGCACGAGGTCGTGGTCGGGCTGCCGAGCTACTTCTTTCACCCCGAGCGCGCCTGCCCCGCCACGACCTGGTTCCTGGCGGCCGAGGCGCACGGCCTGCTCGAGGCCATCGAGGCGCCGGCGGAGAAGGCGGGGGCCATGGCGGCGATTATGGCCCAGCACCAACCCGAGGGTGGCTACACGCCGCTGTCGGCCGAGGATCCGCAATACCGCGCGGCGCTCGAGCGCCTGGCGATGTTCGGCGTGCGGGCCACGCGCGTCTCCGGCCGCGTGAAGCTTGGCCAGCACCTGCCCGCGGAGCGGGTCGCGAGCGTCCTTGCCTCGCTGTGGGCGCGCG
>CALBMW010000132.1 GCA_937896275.1 uncultured Myxococcales bacterium | reverse complement strand
TCATCCTGCCGCCGCCCCCCCCGCGTGACGAGGCCGCCCTTCGATCGGCGGCCGACGCCTATTACGCGGCCGCCGATCCCGCGGCCATGCGCGCCGCCGTGGCCCAGGCGCGGGCGGCCGGCGACGCGACGGCGCTGTACAACGAGATCGCGGCCGATCTGGCCTTGCTCGAGGATCGACCGGACGCCGCCTTCGATCACCTGATCGCCGAGCTGCTCGATCGCGAGGGCGACGCGCCCGTGCTCGCGCTGCATCGGTTGAGCGAGCTGCGCTGGACGCTGGACCAGCGCCAGCGGATCGAGGCGGTGCTCCTTGCCCTCGCGCAGGACCACCCCGACGCCGAGACGCGGGCCTTCTCGGCCTGGATGCTGGGTCACAGCCTTCACCTGCGCGGAGACGCCGCGCGACGCGACGCTGCGCTGGCACGGGTCGCCGGCAAGCTGCCCCTGGCGGTGATCGGCCCCTTCGACAACGACCAGGGCAAGGGGCTCGACGCCGAGTATCCCCCCGAGCGCGAGATCGATCTGACCGAACGCTACGCCGGCACGCTGCTCGAGGTGGGCTGGCGGCCGCAGCCGCCGATGGATCCCCGAGGCAAGCTCGCGCTGGGCGACATGATGGAGCCGCACGACTGGCAGGTCGCCTACGCGGCGGTGGCGGTGGACGTCGCCCTTGCCGGCAGCTACGAGCTTCGCCTGAGTACGACCGATCCACTCCAGGTGTGGGTCAACGACGGCCTCGTGCTGGAGGGGCGGCGGCTCGAGCGGTGGCTCTTCGACGGCGTCGTGGTGCCCGTGTCGCTGCGCAAGGGCGTCAACCGGGTGCTGGTCAAGTCGGCGCATCGGCAGGGACAGTGGCTGCTGGCCGCCCGGCTGACGGCCGCGGATGGGGCGGCCCCGCCGGAGGGCGCCGTGCGGGTGGTCGCCGCCGACACGCCTTATGCCGGCTCCCCGGCCGCGGCCCAGCCGGTCGAGGAGGACGCGCTGGTGGCGCGGCGGGTGGCGCGGCTGCCGTCCGAGGCGCTCCGCACCGAGACGCTGCAGGGCGCGTGGGCCGAGGACATGGGCCTGGCGGTCCTGCAGGTGCGTCACGCCGAGGCGCTGCGGGCCCGGGCGCCCGACGGCCTGCGCGCGACCCTCGCCCTGGCGGCCGCCCAGTGGGCCAGCGAGGAGCGCGGCGGGACCGCCGATCTGCTGGAGAGCCTGAGCGATCGCTTTGGCGACACCTTGCCCGCGCTCCACCTGGCCCGCGCCCGCTTCTGGCGGCAGCAGCGCCTCGAGACCAAGGCCCGCACGTTGCTGCTCGCGGTGCACGCCGCCCACCCCGAGCGCCCGGGCGCGGCCTTCGCGCTGGCCGATCTCTTCGACCGCGAGGGGTGGCACGAGGACCGCTGCCAGACCCTCGAGGACATGGATCGACGGTGGCCGCGCTGGCCCGATGTGATGTTGCAACTGGCTGATTGTTATGAAGATATTCGCTTCTACCCCCAGGCCGAGACGCTCTACGGGCGGCTGCTGGACGCGTTGCCCGCGAGCCCCGCGGCGCTGCGCGGGCTGCAGTGGCTGGCGCTGAGCAACGACGACTTCCCGCGGGCGACCCGCTACGCCGAGCGGCTCGCGCGCTTCTGGCCGCACGAGCGGGTGAGCTGGGAGCGACTCGGCGAGACGCGGCGGCGAGCCGGTGACCGGGGCGGCGCGGAGGCGGCGTATCAGCGCCTGGTCGATCTCGCGCCGACGGCCCCCGACGGCTACCTCAAGCGAGCACACCTCGCGCTCCAGGCCCGCGAGCGCGAGGCCGCGATCAAGCTGTGGAAGGAGGCCCTGGCGCGCGACCCCGAGAACGGCGAGCTGTCCAATCGCCTGGCCTGGATGGCGCCCGCCGCCGAGGGCCCCTGGATGGCGGACGTCCCCGACGAGGCGGCGCTGGCCGCCACGGTCGCCGCGCGGGGTGAGGTGCAGGCCGCCAAGGGCGCCGACGTGATCTACCTGCGCGACGACGAGGTCACCTTGCTGGGCGCCGACGGCAGCACCGTGAACCTGGTGACGCTCATCGCCCACGCGGTGAACCAGGCGGGGCGCGACCAGCTCACCCGCATGCGCGTCCGCCCGAGCGCGCGCCACCGCATCCTGGCGGCCTACGCGGTGGGCCCGGACGGCCGGCGCATCGAAGCCTCGTCGATTCGCGGGCGCGAGGTCCGGTTCCGCCAGCTGCAGGTGGGCACCACGGTGGTGCTTCAGTACCGCACCGAGGAGAAGGCCGATCGCTACCTGGCCGGCCACATGGCGCGGCGCTGGTGGTTCCAGGCGCCGGGCTCCCAGACACGCTTGGGCCGCTGGGTGCTGTGGGCCCCGGCCGGCACGCAGGTCCGCGACCTGACCCTGGGCGACGTGCAGCGGACCGAGCGCACCGAGGGCGATCAGCTGCGCGTGGCCTGGGAGGCGCACGACACGCAGCCGGTCCTGGGCGAGCCGAGCATGCCCAACTCGACCGAGTGGGCCAGCCACGTGGCGATGAGCACCGTCCCCGACTGGGACGTGTTCTGGAAGTGGGAGAAGGCGCTCCTGCAGGACGCGTTTCGCGAGAGCCCCGAGGTCATCGCGCTGGCGAAGACGCTGGCCGAGGGGGCGGCGACACCCCACGAGAAGCTCGATCGAATCCAGGCCTACCTGATGAGCGACATCCGCTACGAGCAGGACTACGAGGGCGTCATCGCCGGCGTGAAGCCGCACGCGGCGCCTCAGGTGGTTGCCCGGCAATACGGCGACTGCAAGGACAAGGCGGTCCTCTTCATCACGCTGGCGCGGCTGATGGGCATCGACGTGCACTTCGCCCTCGTGCGAACCCGCAACGCGGGCCCGGTGGTGCGCGAGGTGCCGATGCAGCAGTTCAACCACGCCATCGTGTACGTGCCCGCACAGGACGGCCTGCCCGAGGGGCGCTTCTACGATCCGACCGTGGACGCGCTCGACGTCGACGTGCTGCGCGAGGACGACCAGGGCACGTGGTCGCTGGTCTTCGACCCGTTGAGCGAGCAGCACGCCTGGCGGCAGATCCCCTATCAGCCGCCCGAGCTGGACTACACGCGCTTCGCGTCCGGACTGCGGATCGCGGCGGACGGATCGGTCACCGGCGACACCGAGATCACGGCGCACGGCGCGAGCGGCGCGGCCTTCCGCATCGCGTCGCGCAACGCCGATCGCTTCGAGCAGATCCTGCAGAGCCAGGTGGCGCAGGCCTTCCCGGCCGGGCGGCTGGTGGGGTACGAGGCGGTGCAGGTCGAGGACGTCGATCGACCGGTCAACGTGCGGCTGGCCATCGAGTCCCCAGCGCTCGGACAGCGCGACGGCGCCGACCTGCGGGTGGAGCTGCCGGTGGGCTGGACGCCGATGGGCTGGTTCCGGCTGGACACGAGGCGCTACCCGCTGCTCCTCGGCACGCCGCGCGCCTTCCAGTGGCGATTCGACGTGGACTTGCCGGCCGAGGCCAAGGGAGTGCGCGCGCCCGCGGACGTGACGCTCGAGGCGCGCTGCCTGAGCTTCTCGCGGCGCAGCACCCTGAAGGGCACGCGCGTCCACGCCGAGCTCGACGTTCAGCTGCGCTGCGAGCGCATCCCGGCGGACGAGTATCCGGCGCACCGCGACGTCGCCAAGCGCATCGACGACGCCCTGCAGCAGGCGATGGTCATGCAGGTGAGGCCGCTCCCGGAGCCCAAGCGGGCGCCCGCCGCCGGACGCTGAGCGCGGCGCGGCTCAGGGCAGATCGAGCGCGCGCCGAACCTCGACGTAGGCGGGTGACCAGGCGTCGCCCGCCGCGCCCCGCATGGTCAGCGTGACGGTCTCGAGCGGGCCGGCGGTGGTCTCCGCCTGCACGATGCTATAGGTCGGCGCGCGATCGGGCCGTGGCAAGAGCGACCAGCAGCGGCGAGCGTGCAGGCCCGCCGCGCGGACCGCCGCCCGCGCCCGCCCGGCGCCCCCGCCGT
>CALBMW010000131.1 GCA_937896275.1 uncultured Myxococcales bacterium | reverse complement strand
CCGCGCCTCGATGAGCTGGGTGAAGCCACCGCCGCTGTGGAGATAGAAGAGGAAGTGCAGGAAGGACAGCTCCTGCGGCTCGACGCCGAAGACGGCCCTCACCCCCACGGCGAGCATGTCGGCCACCGCCTGGGTGCGCACGCGCTCGCGGGTGAACTCGGCCACGGTCATCGCATCCCACGCGGCCGCGTCGCGCGCGTCCATCGGCCGCTCGAGGGGCACCCGCCTCATCAGGCGGTCGGCGCGGCGCAGCGTCAGGTGCAGCTCGGCCAGCGCCAGGGGCGGCAGCGCCGGGATGGCCGACCGATATGACGAGACCTTCGACCCGCGCTCCAGCAGCTTGGTGCCCTCGGTGCGGGTCGGAAACGTCCGCATCCCGAGCGTGGCCGCCAACGCCGCGAGGCGGTGCTGCGTGGGGCCGATCCACTGCCCGCCCAGGTCGAAGGTGAAGCCGGCGATGGTGCGCGACAGCGTGCGGCCGCCCACCCGGTCGCGCGCTTCGAGCACCACCACCTGCGCGCCGGCCTCGGCGAGCACGGTCGCCGCCCGCAGGCCCGAGAGGCCGGCGCCGATCACCGCCACGTCGACCGTCGCTCGGTCGACACTCGACCGGGATTCGCCCATGGGTCGCCTCCGCGCGGCAGCATAACGCGGCTTGACGCTGGTCCGCCGAAAACAGAGTCTGGCGACAGAACAGGAGTCTGGATGAGCACGCGCGTGACGGTTTGGGTGGTGGACGAGGACGCGGGGCGCGGCGCGGGGCTCGTCGCACGGCTGGTGAAGGCCGACCGGCCGGCGGTGGCGGTCGGGGGTCTCACGACGCTGCTCGAGGCCGGTGAGGCGCCGCTCGCCATCCTGCTGTCGCTCGATGGGGGCGAGCCGGACGCGATCGAGCGACTGTCGCGCGACCGACCGGAGACGCCGTTGGTGGTCGTGGGCCCCGGCGGTGAGGGCGCGGCCACGGCCACCTTGCGCGCGGGCGCCGACGAGTACGTGCGGCGCGGCAGCCTCACCGACGATCTGTTGGCCCAGGCGCTGCGTTACGCCATCGATCAGCGGGCCGCCCGCCGAGCCCTGCGCCAGCGCATGCGCATGCAGGGCGAGATCGTCGACAGCATGACGGAGTGCCTGGTGGTGGTGGACGCGTCGGGCCGCCTGGTGCTGGCGAACCGCGCGGCGCGCCTCTACGGCGAGCGGTACGGCCTGGTCGAGCTCGGCTCGCTGGGGGAGCTGGCCGAGCGCGTGGGTCTGTACGACGCGAGCAGCGGCGCCCGGATCGCGGTCGAGCGGCGGCCGCTCCGGTCGGCCCTCGACGGCCACGTGGTGGTGGATCGGGTGGCGCGCGTCTCGCTCGGCAAGGCCACGGAACGCTGGCTGCGCCTCTCGGCCCGCCCGCTGCGTGACGGCGACTCCGACGAGATCACCGGCGCCTTCGTGCTGTTCCGCGACATCACCGAGGCGCGCGAGGCCGACGCCCGCCTGGCGCGCCTCAACGCTGAGCTCGAGGCCCGCGTCGAGGCCCGCACGGCCGCGCTCGAGGCCACAAACCGCGAACTCGAGGCCTTCAGCTACGCCGTCAGCCATGATCTGCGCGAGCCGCTGCGCGCCCTCGAAGGTTTCAGCCAGGCCCTCGACGAGGACTACGGGGACACGCTCGACGAAGAGGGCAACCTGTACATCGAGCGCATCAGCCGCGCGACGATGAGGCTCACCGAGCGGATCGACGCGCTGCTGACGCTCTCGCGCGTCACTCGTGGGGTCCTGCGACGCGAGGCGGTCGACATCGGTGAGCTGGCGCGTCGGTCGCTCGAGAGCCTTCAAGAGCGTGAGCCCGAACGGAGGGTGCGCTGGCAGGTCCAGGACGGCCTCGTGGTGGAGGCCGATCCCCCCCTCGTCGCCATCGTCGTGGAGAACCTGCTGCATAACGCCTGGAAGTTCAGCCGCGACCGCGACGAGGCGCACGTCGAGGTCGGGCGCGCCGAGGCGGGCTTCTTCGTCCGCGACGACGGCGTGGGGATGGGTGAGAGCTACGTCGAGCGGGTCTTCGACGCCTTCACGCGTTATCACAGCGAGCGCGAGTTCGAGGGGACCGGGATCGGCCTGACCACCGTCAAGCGCATCGTCCACCGGCACGGCGGACGCGTCTGGCTCGAGAGCGCCGAGCACCAGGGCACGACGGTGTGGTTCACCTTGGGCGGCGGCGCCGAGTGATCCCGCCCCTCCTCTGGGTCGTGCTGCTGGCCCCGCCCACCTTCGCGCCGGACACGCCCGTCGGGCTTCGCTGCCTCGTCGAGAGCTACCCCGATCTGTTGTGTGGGGCCGACGCCACCACGCTGCGGTGGTGCGATGGCGTCGACATGCCGTGGCGAACGCGGGCCGCCCCGCCGACCGACCTCGAGGCCCACCTCGACACGGCGGACCTCTTCGACCAGATGGCCGACGCCTACCCGGTCGGGCCGGTCTTCGCGACGCCTCCGCCGGGGGATCCGGGCCGCATGCGCCACGCGCCCTTCTTCAAGAAGATGTACGGCGAGGACCGCGCCGCGGTCGGCGCCCGGCTGGGCACGGTGCGTTGGCTGCGCGGGACCGTCGACCTGCCGCTGAAGGTCAGCACGGTCAATGGCGCCGACCGCGCTCTCCAAGCCGTGAGCGACGAGCTCGAGGGGCTGCCGGCCGCGTCGCGCCGCTTCGTCGAGAAGCCGTCGGGCACCTTCGTGTGGCGCACGGTCAAGGGCACGCGGCGGTTGAGCATGCACAGCTTCGCGGTGTCGATCGACGTGGGCGTGGCGTTGAGCGACTACTGGAAGTGGGTCAAGCCCGACGCGCAGGGCAAGCGCCCCTATCGCAACCGCTTCCCGATGCAGGTCGTCGAGATCTTCGAGCGGCACGGCTTCATCTGGGGTGGGAAGTGGGCGCACTTCGACACGATGCACTTCGAGTACCGGCCCGAGCTGCTGCACCCGGCCTGCGCGGCCTCGACGCCGACTACTCCCCGTCCAGCAGGTTCGGGCCCAGGTTGAGCCTGTCGGTCGACGCGGGGGTCGTCGCCGCGGGACGGGGCACGCGGCGGGGCGCGCGGCGGGTAGGCTTCGTGGGCTGCGCCGGCGCCATCACGGGCGTCACGGGCGGCACCGCCGAGACCGCCGGGAGGGTGGTCAG
>CALBMW010000130.1 GCA_937896275.1 uncultured Myxococcales bacterium | reverse complement strand
TCCTGCTGCACGTGCGGTCGGCGCTGGTGGCCATCTTCACGCTGCCCGTGGGCATCCTGATGGCCTTCATCGTGATGAAGCTGATCGGCGTGAGCGCCAACATCATGAGCCTGGGCGGCATCGCCATCGCGATCGGCGTCATGGTCGACGCGTCGGTCGTGATGGTCGAGAACCTGCACAAGCACAAAGAGCGAGAGCCCGACGTGAGCCACCTGGACCAGGTGATTCGGGCAGCTTGCGAGGTGGGCCCTGCCCTGTTCTTCTCGCTGCTGATCGTCACCGTCAGCTTCCTGCCCGTCTTCACGCTGCAGCAGCAGGAGGGGCGCCTGTTCCGCCCGCTGGCCTACACCAAGACCTTCGCGATGGCCTCCGCCGCCGTGGTCGCGGTCACCGTCATCCCGGTGCTGATGTACTACTTCGTTCGGGGGCGAATCCGCAGCGAGCACACCAACCCGATCAGCCGCTTCTTCATCTGGACCTATCGACCGTTCATCCGCGGGGTGCTGGCCTTCCCCAAGCTCACGCTCGTCGGCGCCGCCCTGATGGTGGCGGCGACCGTCTGGCCCTACAGCCAGCTCGGGAGCGAGTTCATGCCTCCGCTCAACGAGGGCGATCTGCTCTACATGCCCACCACGCCGCCGGGCATCTCGATCACCAAGGCCCGGGAGCTTCTGCAACAGACCGACAAGCTGATCGCGAAGCACCCCCAGGTGGCGCACGTGCTGGGCAAGGCGGGGCGCGCCGAGACCGCCACCGATCCGGCCCCGCTCTCGATGATCGAGACGACGATCATCCTGACGCCCCAAGACTCGTGGCCCGAAGGGAAACGCATCGAGGACATCGCGCACGAGCTGGACGCCATGGTTCAGCTGCCCGGCGTGACGAACGCCTGGACGATGCCGATCAAGACCCGGATCGACATGCTCGCCACGGGCATCAAGACGCCGGTGGGCATCAAGCTGATGGGCTCCGACCTGGCGCAGCTCTCGGCGCTCGGCCAACGCATCGAGGCCGTCATGCGAACGCTCCCGGGGACGGCGAGCGTTTACTCGGAGCGCGTCGTGGGGGGCAATTACGTCGACGTGAAGATCGACCGCGAGGCCGCGGCGCGCTTCGCGCTCACCGTGGCGGACGTGCAGGACGTGGTCAGCACGGCCATCGGCGGCATGAACGTGACGCGGACCGTCGAGGGCCTCGAGCGTTACCCCGTCAACGTACGTTATCCGCGCGAGCTGCGCGGGGACGTCGACCAGCTTCGACGCACCGCCGTGCCCACGCCCTTGGGGCACACGGTTCCCCTCGGGTCGGTGGCGACCGTGAGCATCTCGAAGGGGCCGCCCGCCATCAAGACCGAGAACGCTCGGCCCACGGCCTGGATCTTCGTCGACCTGAAGACGGACGACGTGGGCGGCTACGTGCGCGCGGCCCAGGCGGTGGTCGAGCGCGAGGTCCCGATGCCCGATGGGGTGTCCATGGTGTGGTCGGGCCAGTTCGAATACATGGAGCGCGCCAACGAACGCCTGACCGTGGTGGTGCCGTTGACGCTCGGGGTCATCCTTCTGTTGCTGTTCGCGCACTTCCGCAACCTGAGCGAGACCTTCATGGTGATGGGCACGCTGCCCTTCGCGCTGGTCGGCGGCGTGTGGCTGATGTGGGCGATGGGCTTCAACCTGTCGGTGGCGGTGGGGGTCGGCTTCATCGCGTTGGCCGGCCTCGCGGCCGAGACCGGCGTGGTGATGCTGGTCTACCTCGACGAGGCCTACGAGCGTTGGCGGGCCGACGGTCGGCTACGCTCGTGGGCCGATCTGAAGGCGATCATCATCGAGGGCGCGGTGGACCGCGTGAGGCCCAAGCTCATGACCGTCTCGACCACGCTGATCGGCCTGCTGCCGGTCATGTTCGGCAGCGGCACCGGCACGCGCGTGATGAAGCGGATCGCCGCGCCGATGGTCGGCGGCATGGTGTCTTCGACCATCCTGACGCTGGTGATCCTGCCGGCGGTGTACCTGCTGTGGCGACGCTGGCAGCATCGTCACGATCTTCCGGCCGAGCCCCCGGCGACGACCCTGTCCGTGACCAAGGACCCGACGAACGACCTGATCCCTGGAGGTGTGTCATGACGAAGCGATTGTCGAAGACCCTGCCGTCGGCCCTGGCGCTGGGCGCCGTGCTGCTGACGGCCTGCACCCCGTCCGGATCCGCGGCCGCGCCCGCCGCGCCCGCCGCGCCACCGGCCACCGCCGAGGGCCCCGGCACCGCCGTGTTCGACGAGGCCATGAAGCCCGTCGTCGAGCCCTACCTGCGCATCCACGACGCGCTGGCGAGCGATCGCACGGAGGGCGTCGCCGGCGAGGCCAAGGCGCTGCTGGCCGCCCTGGCTGCGGCTCTGCCGGGGCTCGATCCTGCGAAGGTCAGCGGAGAGCACGCGAAGCACTACGCCGACCTGCCTCAGAGCCTGCGAAGCGCGGCGGAGGGCCTGGCCGCGGCGAAGGATCTGGTCGCCGCGCGCGAGGCCTTCAAGGCGGTGTCCCGGCCGATGGCGATGTGGGTCACGATGTCGCAGCCGGCGGGGCTCGACGTGGTGTTCTGCTCGATGGCCAAGGGGAGCTGGGTGCAACGCTCGGGGCCGGTCCGCAACCCCTACTACGGGGCGTCGATGCTGGCCTGCGGCGAGCTGGTGGGCGGGGCCGGCGCGAGCGCCGCGGCGGGGCAGGCCGAGGGGAAGGGCGGGGGCGCTGCGACGCACCCCTGAGACGCGATGAAGGGCTTCAGAAGGCGACGTCCAGCGTAAGCGCGCCGGTCCAGCCGCGCTCGGCGCCTTCGCGGGCCTTCAGGTCAGCGCGCCCTTCGATGGCCAGGCGGGCGTTCTCGCGAACGTAGTGATTGACCCCAGCGACCAGGCCGACCAGCTTGTCATCGCGGTCGGCGAAGGTATCGTACTCGAGCCGAAGCAGCGGCACGATGACCGGCCGGCCGTCGCTCTGCCATGGGTAGAGCAGCTCGGCGAAGGCCGACAGGTCATTCGTCGTGCCCTCGTGCCCCTCGTCCCTGATCAGTGCGAACATCGCCACCGCGTTCACCGGGCCGAGGGCGACGTTGCAGTCCACACCACCGCGCGCGATCTTCTCCGGCGCCTCGGCGTGGCCCATCTCATGGGACCCCGATGCGCCGGCCCCCATCACCGCGGCTGCCTCGTCATGAGCCTCGGCGGCCTGGCGCAGGACCCCCAAGCGCCCGCGCCCCACCGTCAACGCGTGCCCCGCTTCGGTGGTGCCGGCGGCCTCGTCCGCTTCCCCGAGGTCGCCGTAGACACCGAACGCGCCGACCATCAGGTCGTCACCCACGTCGTAGGCCAGGCGGACGGTCGCCGTCCGCGGGCGGACGCCCTCAGGGTTGTCGGGCCCGCTGTTCAGCGACACGCCGTAGTACAGGTCGGCGGCGCGCCCATACAGCAGGATGGTCGGTGTCGCGTGGTGGTCCATCAGGCGCATCGGCGTGGTCTTGGCGAACACGGTGATCGGGTGCCCGAACGTGTTGTACGGATCGGCGTGAAAGGGCCCCGTGTTGCCAACCTCGACGTTGGCGTATCGGGAAGGATGGAAGCCGAGCTGCACCGCTGTGGTCGGCGTCCAGGCGCCGGCTGAGGTGGCGCTGAGCTGGAAGAAGAACGAGCCCTGGTCCGACCAGCTCCCCAGCGCCATCAGGATCGCCTCGTTCAGCGGCTGGATGCGCTCGTCCTCGCCGCGCTCCTTGGAGACCAGGTCGCCGCGCAGGCGCGCGGCGATTGGGAAGTTCGGATCCAGGAGGAGCGCGTCCGAGAAGCGGCGGCTGGGTTGCATCTCCGGATCGATGCTGCCATCCGCGTCGGGCAGCCGGTAGCCGGCCTCCTTGAACCGTCGTCCGACGTGTGTCAGGTAGGGCACGGCCACGTGGCAGGTGCTGCACGGTATGTTGTGCTCGCGGGCGAACGCGGGGATGGCTTCGGCGCGATCCGGCGACAGGCAGGCCGCGGTGACGACGGCCAAGGCGAGCAGTGGGCGTGTCCTCATGGTCCGGACTCCTTCATGGTGGTGCCGGTCGTGGGTGTGGCGGCCAGCGCCCGAACGTAGGCCACAACCTGGCGAATCTGGTCGGGAGACAGGCTGCCCTCGAAGGCCGGCATCACCGGGGAGAGGCCGCGCACGGCGCCCCCCTTGCTGACGACGGCGATCAACTCCTCATCGGTGCGCGTGCCGAGGCGCGCGGGGTCGGACAGGTCCGCGGGCTTGGGGTTCAGGGCGACGGCGGCCGGCCCGTCACCCTTGCCGCCCTTGCCGTGGCACGCGGCGCATTGCTGCTTGAAGATCAGGCGCCCGGCTTCGTGATCGCCCGGGCGCGCGTGGGCGGCGCCCGCGGACCAGGCCAGCGCGATCGCGGCGAGGAGGAAGGCTTCAGCTGTTCGCATTGTGGTGCTCCGTGATGGCTCATGGCTGACCCCGCGATGAGCAAGCGGCGCGCCAAGGGCCGGGATGGCGGGTACAGGGGCCCGCGGCGCGAGGGCGTCGCAGCGATGCGACGCGGTCCCGTGCAGCCGTCGCACATTTGCGACACGTGATAACTTCGCGAAATAATTAGTAAAAGCCGCTACACAAGAAGAGCATCGGGGAGCCATGCCGCATCACCGTCGCGGAGCTGCGACGGCGCGTCACCCACGTTGGCGCTCAGTGCAGGCCGAATTTGTCCAGTCTGCGATACAGCGTGGCGCGGTCGACTTCGAGCGTCTCGGCGGCCTTCTCCCGGTTGCCACCCACGGCCCCGAGCACCCAGGCGATGTGCCGACGTTCCGCCTCCGCGACGGCCGCCTTCAGCGACAGGGAGCGCGGCGCGCCGTCGACGAGATCGGGGGGGAGGTGAGCCGGGTCGATCGGGTCGCCCCCAGCGAGCAGCACCGCACGCTCGATGATGTTGGACAGCTCGCGCACGTTGCCCGGCCAATGGTAGGCCAGCAGGCAGCGCATCGCCTCGTTCGTCACGGCGGGCGGCGCTCGGCGCACGGCCCT
Source organism: uncultured Myxococcales bacterium (assembly GCA_937896275.1). GTDB lineage: Bacteria > Myxococcota_A > Bradymonadia > UBA7976 > UBA1532 > JACKDN01. The sequence continues at coordinate 3,151 of CALBMW010000130.1, read as the reverse complement.
TCCGTGCAGGTGCAGGAGGTGCTGCACCAGCGCCGGGATGTCGCCGCGACGTTCGCGCAGCGGCGGCAAGGCCAGCCGAAAGACATCGAGCCTGAAGAACAGATCCTGCCGAAAGCGTCCAGCCGCCACCGCCTGCTCCAGGTCGACGTTGGTCGCGGCGACGACGCGGAAGTCTGCATGCACGGGGCGCTCGCTGCCCAACGGCAGGAACTCGTGCGACTCGATGGCCCGCAGCAGCTTGGCCTGGACCGAGAGTCCCAGCTCGCCGATCTCGTCGAGGAACACGGTCCCGCCCCGAACGCTGCGCAGGATGCCGTCGCGGCGCTCGTGAGCGCCCGTGAAGGCGCCACGCTCGTGTCCGAAGAGCTGCGCCTCGAGCATGTCGACGGGCAGGGCCGCCACGTTGACTGCGATGAAGGGCCGTTCGGCGCGCGGCGACCGCGCGTGCACTGCGCGGGCGACGAGCTCCTTGCCCGTCCCCGACTCGCCGGTGATCAGCACGGTGGAGGCCGAGGGAGCCACGATGTCGATGTGCCCGAATACCCGCCGGATGGCATCGCTGTCGCCCACGATGCCCTCGAAGCCCAGGCGTGCGTGCAAGTCGCCCCGCAGCCGGTGCACCTCCTCGCGGAGTGCCCGATACTCGATCAGGTTGCGGACCTTCTGAAGTAGATCTTCGAACACGATGGGCTTGAGCAGATAGTCATAGGCTCCCTGGCGAAGCGCCTCCACGGCCGACTCGACGGATGCATAGGCCGTCGTGATGAGCACGCGTGTCTCGGGGCGCTCGCCCACGATGTGGCGCAGGAGCGCGATCCCGTCCATCCCCGGTAGCCGCAGGTCGGTGATCACCACCGCGATGTCTTCGGCGCGGACCTGCTCCAGCCCCTCCTCGGCGGTCTCGACGCCCGTCACTTGGTGCCCGGCGCGCTCGAGCAGCTCGCACAGGTTCGCGCGCAGGATCGCTTCGTCCTCGACAATCAGGATCCGCTCGCTCATGCCCCGTGTCCTCCTCCGGCCGCGGGCAACACGAGTGCGAACACCGTGCCGCCGGGTCCCGTGGCCTCGAGACGCAGCGCGCCGCCGAGCCGCTCCGCGATGCCGCGGCTGACGAACAGACCCAGGCCGGTCCCCCTTCCCGCAGCCTTCGTGGTGAAGAAGGGCAGGAAGACACGGTCGTGGACCTCGGCGGGGATGCCTGCGCCGTCGTCGGCAACCTGCACTTCGACCCTCCCGTCGACCGCGGCCGTCGTATAGCGCACGTGTCCGCCGTCCGGGAGCGCGTCGAGGGCGTTGATGCCCAGGTTCAGCAGCACCTGCACCAGATCGTCTTCCCGGGCCCTGACGCCAGGGAGGCCCTGGCCCAGCTGCATCTCGACGCGCACGTTGCGCGCCCGAGGATCGTGACTCAACAGGTGGGTCACATCCTCGACGACCTGGTTGACCGACACCAGGATCACCGCGTCGCGGCGGCGCCGGGAGAAGTCCACCAGCTCCCGGATGAGCCGGGCGATGCGGTCCACTTCGCGCTCGACCACCGCCAAGGTCGCGCGCGCGCGCGCGGGGTCGCCATCATCGCGCGTCAGCCGCAGCTGGGACTTGATCGACGCCAGCGGGTTGCCGATGTCGTGCGCGACCCCGGCGGCCAGCATGCCGAAGGCGGCCATCTTCTCGTTGTGGACCATTTGTGCCTGCTGGGCGCGCTCCTCGGTGACCACCCGGCCAATCTGGACCACGGTGTCCACATGACCATCGCCGGCGTGCATGGGGTAGGTCTCGAGCGCGACGATCTCGTGCGCGCCGTCGATGGTCCACGGCTGCTCGGCCGACGAAGGCCTGCCCGTCTCGAAGGTCTGCTCGATCGGGCAGGCCCTGGCAGGGTCGGCCCCGCCCAGCGCCTGCGCGTATCGCATGCCGACGAGCTCAGGCCCGAACCGTCGGTACGCCTCCGCGTTGGCCTTCACGATGCGCCCCTCCCGGTCGACGACGAGTACCCACCGTTCGACCGAGTCGAGCAGGAGCTCCGTGAAGGCGCGCGCGTGCTCCAGGGCGCGCGTGCGGTCGGCGATGCGCCGCTCGAGCAGGTTGTGGGCGTCGTGGAGCGCGGCGCTCATCTGGTTGAAGGCGCCCGCCAGATCCGCGATCTCGCGCGGACCATCGGTGGGCACCTGGGCCCCGAGGGCGCCGTCGGCGAGCACACGCGCGGCGGTTGACAGGGCCCGCAGCCGACCCGTCAGGGCGCGCGAGGTGAGCAGGATGGTCATGGTCAAGAGACCAGCCAGCAAGGTGCCCACTGCGGCCGCCTGCCACTTCAGCCGTTCGAGGCGCCGCAGCGCGTGCTCGACCGGCACCGTCACCAGCACCCCCCAGCCCAGCTCCGGGACGGGGGCGTAGGCGGCGATCACCGGGTGCTCGCCGTCGTCGTGCCCGCCGCCGACGAACCCCCTCCAGGCACCTTCCCCCGGTGTCAGCGCGTGGCCTGGCGGTCGTGGGATGGCGATCTCTCCGTGGGGGTGCGGCCCCTCGGAGATGTCATCGAAGGAGCCGCAGATGACCTGCCCCGTCCCGTCGAGCAGATAGAGGCCACCCTCACCGAGCCTGTCGTGCTCGGCGTGGCGCAAGTCAGCGTGGATTTGGAAGCGGTAGCGCCCGCAGAGAGTGCCGATCCGTTGGCCGGACGGGCCGCGAATGGGCGCCGCAACCCACAGACCGGGCTCGGGCGCGCCATAGGCCAGCCCGGCCACCGCGGCTGCGTCGCCACGCCAGTCGATGCACGGACGGCGCTCGGCGTCCGACCCATGGGCGCCTCCGGGCGTCGCTGCGACCACCCGCCCCTGGTCGACGGTGACGACCAACTCCTCGACGTCGGGGGTCTCGGCGGCCTTGGCCGCCAAGTGGTCCACGAGCGCCCCGACGCGCTCGGTGTTGTGGGCCGCCGAGCCCACCAAGCGAACCAGATGCTGGTTGTCGGCCACGATCGACGACACCAGACGCCGCCGCTCCTCCACGAACGCCAGCGTGCGCGCGGCCTCGAGGGACGCGACGTCGGACACCTCGTTGACCGCCATCCCCTGCAGGTGGCTGCGGGTCTTCAGATAACCGAGGAGGTTGGAGACGAACAGGGGCCCGAGGGAGAACACGGCGAGGATGA
>CALBMW010000129.1 GCA_937896275.1 uncultured Myxococcales bacterium | reverse complement strand
CCCGTCGTCGCTGGCCCGCGCGGCGGTCATCAGCTGCCCCGAGCGATCGACCACGAACAGGAAGGCCCGGTCCGCATCGCAGCGTTCGCGCGCCAGCCGGGTGATCGACGGGTACAGGTCGCCGAGGTGCTCGGCCCGCGAGACCTCCTCGGTGAAGCAATAGAGCGCCGCCAGCCGACCGGCCCCCCGGGCGATGTCAGCCAGGCCGCGCAGCTCCACCGTGACGTTCTCGAGGCCGCTCGGCAGCAGGTCGAGGGCGTTTGGGACGGGCGCGCGCTGGTCCTCTTGGCCTACGTAGCCGAAGTGGGTCGAGCCCACCGCGATGCGGTCGCCGTCCTGGAGGAAATGTGCGACGACCGGTTCGCCGTTCACGAGGGTGCGATTCCGGCTGCCGCGGTCGAGCAGCTTCCAACCGCCGCCCTCCGCGACCAGCGAGAAGTGGTCGCGGCTCACGGTGAGATCGGTGACTTGGATGGTCGCCTGATCGCCCCGGCCCACGATGATCTCCGATCCGGTCAACGCGAAGCTTCGGCTGGCGTCGGGACCTTCGGTGATGACCAGCTTGGGCATGGGCACTCAGGGTGCGATGGGCCGCCGGACGGTTGCGCCCACCGGATTGGGGATTCTAAGATGCGCCACCTTCGGGAGTCAACGACGTGACGTTCCGCTCCACCCTGGCCTGCGCAGCCCTGCTCGCAGCGCTGGCGAGCCCAGCCGCCGCCCAGATCGCAGACAACACCCGCGGCGTCGGCATGGGGGGCGCCGTGCGCGGTGACCCGCTCGGCGCCAGCGCCCTGCGCTATAACCCGGCCGGCATGAGCCGCGCCTACCTCTACACGGCAGAAGCCCAGTATTTTCGAGGAGGTCCGGGCGACATCAACGCCGTCGGACTGGCCATCGTGGACTCCAAGACGCAGCCCGCGTTGGCGGTGGGCGCGTCCTACGATTATGAGTTCACCGACCAGGGCGCCGAAAACGAGGTCAGCGGGCACGACATCCGACTGGGCTTCGCGAACGCCCTCGTCCCCAAGCGTGTCCACGCCGGCGTGGCGCTCGAGTATTTGACCATCGACCGCGGCGCGCTGGGCGATCTCACCGGCTTCACGCTGGACGCCGGTCTGCTGTTCACGCTGGCGCCCGCATTCCACCTGGGCCTCGTCGGCCACGACCTGATCAACCTCGACGACGCCGCGCGCCCCCGCCGTGCGGGGGGCGGCGTGGCCTACACCGGCGCCTTCCTGACGGCCGACGTGGACGTCCTGGCCGACTTCGACACCCAGAGCAGCGTGCGGCCCGTCGTCAACGCGGGCCTCGAGCTCTTGCTGGCCGAGGCCGTCCCGGTGCGCGCCGGCTTCGAGTGGAACGACGCGAGGGACGAGCGTTGGGTGGGGGGCGGTATCGGCTTCATCAGCAGCGGTCAGGGCGCCACCAGCAGCCAGGTTGGCGTCTCATATCGTCAGAATATTGACGACGCCAAGAACCTCGTCTTTGCCGCCGGCCTCACCATGTTCCTCTGATCGACGACCTCCGAGCTGCCAAACCAGGGCACGTCCGCCTGGTCGAGGATCGCCCCCTGACTTTGCATCCCCTCACCGGCGCACGCATGATCCGCGCATGAGACCATCCCGCACGTGGATCGGCATCGCCGCCGTCGCCGGCCTGATCGCCTACAGCCTGTTGGCTCATGATGGCTTGCGGCCGGGGGGTGACGCCCCCGACTTCGAGGCGCGGCTCCTCGATGGGCAGACCCTTCAGTTGAGCGCGCTGCGAGGCCGCGTGGTGGTGCTCGACTTCTGGGCGACGTGGTGCCCGCCCTGCCGCAAGTCGCTGCCCGCGCTCCAACGGGTGCACGAGCACTACAAGGACTCGGCCGACGTCTTCGTGGCCTCGGTCAACACCGATCACGCCGTCGACCAGGTGCGGTTGGTGCCGGCCTTCGTGCGAAAGAACGGCTACTCCTTCCCGGTGCTGCTCGACGACGCCCACAAGGCGGTGTCGACCGCCTACCGGGTGCAGAGCATCCCGACGCTGGTGGTCATCGACCGCGACGGCAAGGTGTTCAAGGTGCAGACGGGGATCCCGTCGACCGACGAGGCGGTGCTCGTGGAGCACCTCGAGGCGCTCATCGACGCCGTGCGGAGAGAACCGCGCAGCTGAGAACGACTGATGCGGTCGGCGAGCCTCCCGCGAGGGCGCGGCTGGCTCTGTTCAGCCCTCGCCCTCGTCGTCATCCTCCAGCACCGGCGCCGCCTTGAGCGCGGCTTTGCCGTCCCTGACGTAGACGCGAAAGCGCACCTCGACGCACTCGAAGCGATCGAGCAGCGACTTGCGTGTGCGCACGAGCTTGGCGCGGAAGCGCTTGTAGTCGACGCCCTCCACCGGCTCGTCGCAGGCCTCCTTGGTCGCCACCAACTCATCGAAGACCTGGCGATAGTAGCCCTCGAGCGCGTCCACGGCGGGGCGCGACGGCGGCGGCCCGACCGCTGTGCGATCCGAGTCCGCGTCGTGCTCCCGCGAAGACGCCAGCAGATCGAGCGGGACCGGGCGGACGGCCGTCCGTTCGGTGCGGCCTCCGCGGGCGGTGGGCTCGAGGGCGCCGGTGCTGCGAAGCTGATCGAGCAGACCGCCCCCGGGCGACGAGTCCTTGGGGGGAGACGAGCCCGGCAGGCGGATATCCCCGTCCGTGTTCTCGTCCGGCTCGTCCCCGTCGTCCTCGTCGAGCGTGGGCAGCTGCATGTCGAAGAGCGAGTTGCTGAGGTCGAAGGCCGACACGCGCGGCTCCTCGCCCCCCCGGTCCACGCTCTGGAGGCCAGCCTCGGAGGCCGCGGAGCCTCCCCCATCGCCGCCCGGCTCGGACTCCATCGCGTCGGGCGCCGTGGGGGCCGGCGTGGGCGGGGCGAGCAACGGCGCGCTCGGCCGTGGCGCGGGCTTCGTCGAGGCGGGCGCGGACC
>CALBMW010000128.1 GCA_937896275.1 uncultured Myxococcales bacterium | reverse complement strand
TCTTGCTGGAACATGAGGGGACGCGACATGGGGACCTCCTGCCCGTGGGGGGGCGCAGGTCTTTCGGACAGTGGCGCGAGGTCGTGCACGAAAACGACATGCGGGCTCAAAGAAGTGGGCGACACCTCGGGCCGGCTAGGCTCAAAGAAGTGGGCGACACCTCGGGCCGGCGACACCTCGGGCCGGCTAGCGACACCTCGGCCGGGCGAGCGGTCGTGCACGAAAACGACGTGCGGGCTCAAAGAAGTGGGCGACACCTCGGCCGGGCGGGCGACACCTCGGCCGGGCGGTGGGGCAAAAAGATGTGGGCGACACGTCGCCCAGCTGTGGGGCAAAAAGATGTGGGCGACACGTCGCCCAGCTGTGGGGAAAAAAGATGTGGGCGACACGTCGCCCAGCTCGCTCAAAGAAGCGGGCGACACCTCGCCCAGCGGGCGACAGGCGACACCTCGCCCGGCGGGCGACACCTCGCCCGGGCGACACCTCGCCCGGGCGACACCTCGCCCGGCAGGCGACACGTCGCCCGGACGGCCGCGGGCGACACGTCGCCGGGGCGGCCGCGCGCCGTGCTCACCGAGGCTCACGGCCGCGCGCGTCAAAGGTCAGAGTCCTGCTCAGGCCCCTCCCGCGGCGGCCTGCTCGGGCGCCGTGGGGGCTGCCGGGCGGTTGGCGTCCCTTACCGCCTGCACGCGTTCGAACCACGCCGCGATCCGGGGTCGCTGCATCACCGCGGCGAAGGCCGGAAACTCCTGGATGCAGGTGAGGCACCCGTGGGTGGCCACGTCGCCCAGCGTGACCTGTTCGCCGCACACATAGTCCGCGTCACCGAGCCACTGCTCGAACTTGTCCAGCTCGGCCGACAGCATCTGCTCGGGGTTGCTGCCGCCCCGCTTCTTCACGATGCGCTTGGACACCTGATGCATGATCAGCGAGCCGCCCCCGCGCACGACCATGTTCTGCAGGAACCCGAAGTTGCTCGTGCGCGCGACGACCTTCGCGGCGCGAATGGCGTCACCCCACTTCCCATAGATCACCGTCGGCAGGACGTAGCTCAGGTCGTCGTCCACCCACCGCTCGACCATCTCGGTCTTCTCGCGCGCCGCCGGGTCCTCGGGCAGCAGCGGGAACCGGGTCGGGTAGGTGGTCTCGAGGTACGTCAGGATGTCGGTCGAGTCTTGCACCCGATCGCCGTTGACCTCGATCACCGGCACCTTCCTGGGTGTGGCCTCGGGCAGCTCCGGCAGCTCCTTCTTGTTCATCGGGTTGACCTCGACCTTGCGGTACGGGATGCCCTTGACGTCCAGCCCCGCCTTGACCTTGTGGCAGTAGGGGCACAACTCGAACTGGTACAGCGTGATTGGTTCCATGCCGGGGCTTCTACAATGATCCGCGGCCGGGCGCCAGGGGGCCGCGGGGTGCGCCCGCTCGCCTCGCGTGCTCCGTCCGGTATCTCGGTCGACGCGACCGCCGACGCGAAGAAGGCGCGGGGTCAGCCCGCTCGCCTGAATCGCTGCGCCCCTCCGCCCCTCCGCCGCGCGTCCGCGTGCCCAGCCGGGCGCGCTTACTCTCGCAGGAATTTCCTTGCCTCGGCCCACTGCGCGCGGATGACCTGCCGAAGCTGCCCCACCGCCCGCCGCCAGGCCTCCGGCGTCGGCCCCAGCGGATCGCCCGCGTCGACGTACGGCAGGATCGCCGCTCGATACCGGTCGAGCCGACCCAGCACCGCCTCCTCCGAGAGGGGGGCCCCCGGCGCCGTCAGCCTCGCCAGGTGATCGCGGTACCCCTGCCAGCCTCCGCGCATCAGCGCCCTCAGCAGCGGATCGCACTCGGGCGGGCGGGTCGCGCCGGGCGCCGCGCACCCTGCCGGATCGTCCCGCCACCACGAGCGGGCCAAGTCATCGTTCGGCTGCCCGAAGGTGTGATCCAAATCCCAGGGGATCACGTGCACCCGTCCACTCGTGGGGTCGTCGTACAGGAAGAAGTTGTGGTTCCCGCAGCCGCCCCGGTGGCAGTAGAACTTCCAGATGCCATCCCAGTCGTCGATCAGCTGATCGACGACGAAGTACCGCAGCATCGCGTCCCGATCGATCCACGGTTCGAGCGCCCCCCAGAGCGCCCCGTCGGGCGTGCCCTGCAGCACGCGGGTCAGCTCGATCATGCGCCCGACGTCGGCGGGCTCGGCCCCGCTCTCGAGGGTCGCGAGGTAGGGGCGCGCATCGCCGTGCTGAGGCCAGACCTCTTTGTAGAGGTTGCCGCCGTCGTCCTCGAAGCGGTCCTCGAGCCACTCCTCGTCGATGTCCTCGACGAGCAGGTACAGACCCTCGGGCTCGTCGTCGAGGGTGAGCCGGGCGTGCACCGCGCGGCTCGCCTGCAGGCCCGCCTCGCGGAACAGCGCGTAGCCGAGGCGCTCGCGCATCAGGCTGGGATCGCGCGTCTCACTGTTGAAGATCAGCCGCCGCAGCCCGCGGAAGCGCCCGCCCTGCACGCGCCGCGTGAAGCTGACCTTCACGCTCAGCTTGGGGCAAAGCCGGTTGCCCTCGTCGTCGAAGCAGGCGTGCAGCGAGCCATAGCCACCCTTGTACCGGCAGGCTGCGTCCTCGAAGCGCTCGCCCTCGAGCTCCAGCGTGCACGGCACGTAGGTCTCGCGCCGAGGATCGGCCTCGAGGGTGGCGCGGTCCCCGGGCTGGAAAGTCAGCCGGAACAGGCGAGGCGGCGCCGCGTCGTCGAAGAGCTCCGCGGTGGCCGAGGGCGGGTCGGGGAGCGGCGGACAGTCTGCGACCTGCGCCTGTCGCGACACCGGCGGCGCGGACGTCGGCGGCGCGTCCTCGCGCGGCGTGCAGCCGCAGAGCGCGATCGCGAGCAGGGGACCCAGCCGCCGCATCAGGGCCCCTCGAGGCAGGGGTAGACCGCCGCGCAGTCCGCGGCCGCGCGCACGCACGCGGTCACCGCCTCGGCGTCGGGCCTGATCGCCACGTACACCGCGCAGATCTCGGGGCTCCCCAGGCCCTCGGTGCCCGGGCACGCGACCACGGCCGAACAGGCCTCGAGCACCTCGGCGGCGGGCACGCGCTCGGCGCACAGGCCATCGAAGGGAGGCGCGGGCCCGATCTCGCGCAGCCACGGATGATCGCAGCCTACCTCGGGCGCCGCGATGCCCAAGACCGCTGAGCGGGGCGGGCAGTCGGCCGCCTGCGAGCAGTAGTCGAAGAGGACCTGCGTGAGGCCCTCACCATAGGGATCGGCGCGCCCGTCACAGTGCAGCAACAGGCACTCGCTGACCTTGGCCGCATAGGCCTGGCACGCCGGGGCGTCGGCGCAGCCGGGCGTCTCACCCTCACAGGCCCGCTGGAAGTTCGGATCGTTCGCGGCGAGGGCGTCCACCAGGCCGCCGCAGGTGGGCACCTGCTCCACCCACGCGGCCCCGGCCGGGTCGCAGTTGGACCGGCAATCGGCCGTGATCTGCTGGCCCGCGGTCGCGTCGATCGCCGGACAACGCTCGACGATGCAGTCCCCGAGGCGCGCGCAGGCCCCGGCGCAGGGGTCGTCGGCGCAGCGCTGCGCGAAGTCCGGCCGTCGCCCTGCCACGGCGATGAGCGTCGCCTCGCAGTCTGGGGCGTCGAGCAGCGTGGCGGCGAAGTTCGGGTCACAGGCGGCGGCGCAGGACTCGGCGAGCCCGCCGGCGTTGGCCCAGGCGAAGCCGTCGCAGGCCGCCGTGGCGCAGTCGACCAGCCGGTCGCAGGCCCGCTCGCACGGGGGCAGCGTGGCAGGGGTCGCGGCGTCGGGGACGGCCGGGCAAGCAGGGGTCGTGGCCGCAGCGTCGGCCGTCGTGGCCGCCGCGTCGGCCGCCGCGGGCCCATCGGCCTGAGCGTCCGTGCGGCCTTCGGCGGCGGCGCCGCGATCGGGCGTCTGTTCGCCGACGGGAGGGTCCCTCGTGGAAGCACCGCGGTCGTCGCAGGCGGCGACGAGCGCAAGGAGCGCTACGAGGGCGGGGGCGCGCATGCGGGGACGGTAGCAGAAGCCTCCGGGGCGTTGCGCGCCCGCCTCGATGGCCGGGCCAGCACGCTGCGCGCCACCGACGCAGGCCCACGAGCGCCATCCGGCTCGTCGCAGACGCGCTATCATCCGTCGCCACGATGCGACGGAGACAGGCCTCGATGAGCACCCCCGAGCCCCTCACCGGGCGCTGCCTGTGCGGCGCCATCGAGCTGCAGATGCAGCCCCCCACCGACTTCCTGGGGCTGTGTCATTGCCGTTCGTGCCGTGTGTCGCATGGCGCGCCCTTCGTCGCCTGGACATCCGTCCCGCTGGAACGCTTCGCCTTCCTGAGGGGCGAGGAGCGCGTGCGCTGGTATCGCTCGTCGCCCTGCATCCGCTGGGGTTTCTGTGACCAATGCGGCAGCCGCCTCCTCTATCGGGCCGATGAGGCGGGGCACCCGGAGTCCCCCCAGGTGGACCGCATGTACGTGGCCGCCGCGTGCCTGGAAGGGACCCTCGACCGCACCGTCGAGGCTCACGTCAGCTACGAGGAGCGGGTCGCCTGGTACACCTGCGGCGACGCCCTGCCCAAGTACCGTGGCAAGGGCCCGGACCGCTTGGCCTAGCCGCGGCGCCGGCGGGCGATCACGAGGCAGGGGAGCCGCTCACCTCGACGCGTCAGAAGGCATACATCAGCACCTGCTTGACCTCCCAGGCCGCGTCGGTGTTCTGCGTGTCACCGTTGATCAGCAGGGCCGAGGCATCCCCGGGAAGGAAATAACCGAACAAGACAAGGTACTTGAGCCCGGGCAGGATGGTCAGCTTCAGGTTCACGTCGATCTCTTGACCCAGATCCTTCGACGTGTCGGCGGTGGGCGTGCCGGTCGCGTCGAAGCCATGGACGTCCTGGGTGGCGCGCAAGAAGGTGTAGCTGGCCTCGAGGCGCAGGGGCTTCCACGGCACCACGCCCAGGCCGAGCTGAGCGGCGGTGGTGTTCTCCAGCTCCCGGTAGCCGCGCGACGCGGGCGAGCCCAGCCCCTGCGGGCTGATGCCACCCACGTCCGGCATCACGGAGTCCTCCCACACGTTGGTCAGCGGCCAGTAGCCGGCGGTCTGGATGCGGTTCAGGTTGCCCTTGCCGCCCGCCGGATCGTCGTCGCCCGAGCCCAAGCCAGCGAGCACCGTCAGGTCGAAGGGGACGCCCACGTCGAGGGCCTGCGTGGCCTTCACCAGCGCGTTGAAGCCCATCAGCGTGCCATCGTTTCGGTCGAGCAGGCCCCCGGCGTGGTCGGCGTTGTCGACGTCGTCCTTGCCGAACAGATAGTCGACCTCGGCCATCCAGGTCAGGCCCTGGGCGACGCTCGCCTTGCCGCTGGCCGTGGCGCCCACGGCGACCGCTTGGCTCACCTGGGGCTGGAACCGGCTGTACGCATAGCCCAGGCCTTGCGGCAGGTGGTCGTAGTCGTCGATGTGATCCTTGTAGAACAGGCCGAACAGCTCGGCCTGGTAGTCGCCCTGCGCGTACCGAACCTTGCCACCGAACAGATCGGCGTCGGCCCACTCGTCTTCGTCGTTCATCAGCAGGCCCCGCGGCCCCTTGATGGCGTTCTGCCCCTCGGCCACCTTCGCCCAGAAGGCGTCGACCGCGAGGTGATCGCTGACCTTGGCGGTGACCAACAGGGCGTCCTGTTCGCCGTCGAGCACGAGCTGATTGCCGGCGGCGAGCGGTTGCCGCCCCACCTGCAGGCGAAGCTGGACGTCACCCGGGGCCCACGGGAGCTCGAAGAACAGGTAGGCATGATCGACGTGTACCGGGTAGTTGGTGTCCTTCGCGCCGAACATCGCGTCCGCGTTGTAGCCGGCCCCGACGGTGCCGTCGGCGGCGACGGTCGGCACCACGTTGGGGCTGTTGTCGACGCCCCACCAGCCCTGCCCGACGTCCGCACGCACGACGCCGCCCACCTTGGGCGTACCCATCGTCAGGTTCAGGCGCACGTTCTGGACGACATAGTCGGCCTTGTCGAGCGGCACGTCCTTTCCAAGGAAGAAGCCACGCTGGGTCAGCCCCCACACGGACACGGCGCCGCTCAGCTTGACGGCGAACGCGTCGGCGTCCTTCGCCTCCGGGGCGCCCTCGGCGCCGGCTCGCGTCGGCACGCACAGGATCGCCAGCAGCGCGATCCCCAGCCCGGTGTTCATCGTGTTCATCGCTCGCGGCACGGTGTCCTCCCGCCGAGCGGTCTTGCCGCCCGATTCGTCGTGTCATGCGCGTCGGCTGGCTCGACGCGGTCTCTCGAGACCTCGGCGAAGGCATTCGAGGCGAGGTGTCCGCCGACGTCATGGCCGACGTGCGTGGACGGCCGTCGTCGACGCCGATCGCTCACGACCTGGGCCTCGCGCGTTCGCGGTCACGAGTGCAGAGGGCGGGCCAAAGCGCGACGCGCCCCGTCGATCCTGCCGCCTCGGGGCGTGGGCGCTCGGTGAGCGCCGGCGGGCGCGCGATGTCGGGCCGCGGCGATGGATGCGAGGGTCCGATGGGCCTGGGGTCCGAATGACCTGGGCGGGTCGAAATGACGCCCATCGAGGGGTCGGAGTGACGAACGTGGGCGGACGGGGGACCCGGGTGGCGCAGGGGCCGTTGCCGGGTTGTCGTTGCCTTCGCGCCTTTGCAGCTTCGTGCCTTCGTGTCTTCTTGCCTGCTCGCGATCGCTGCCTGCGTGCCTCCGACAGCGCTGTTGCCTCGCAAGCCGCCCGCCGGCCAGATGTGCCGCCACGGGGCCTGTCAGCAGGGACAGGGAGCGGCCCACTCCGCCGACCCTGGGTGACGAGCGCGGTCAGCAGGTCGCGTCACGTGCTACGGTCCGCCCATGGACTCGCTGACACCCGACCAGGAAGCCGAACTTCGCGCCGACCTGCGCGTCCTCGAGGCCCAACTGCGCGCGCTGCTCGAGCTGTCGGCCGAGGGCGCCCGGCCCGTCGAGCTCGACCAGGCCGCTGTGGGGCGCGTCTCGCGCATCGACGCCATTCAGCAGCAGCAGATGAACCGCGCTGGCCGCGAGCGCGCCCGCGCCCGACTCGCCCAGGTGCGCGCGGCCCTGGCCAGCGATGGCTACGGCGAGTGCCGCCGCTGTGACGATCCGATCGGCTTCGCCCGCCTGAAGGCACGCCCCGAGGCTCCGTTCTGCGTGGGCTGCGCGGGTGCCCTGGAGCAGCGGTAGGCGGCCGCTGCCAAGCATCGACGGTCGATGGCGTCGCCCGGTTGCGTGGAAAAAAAAAGCGTGGAACGGACCCCGCCACCCAAATTAGGGTGCCAC
>CALBMW010000127.1 GCA_937896275.1 uncultured Myxococcales bacterium | reverse complement strand
CGCTTCCACCTCGTCCGCGCGCTCGAGGCCAGCCTGAAGCGCCTGGCCACCGATCGCATCGACGTCTACTACCTGCACCGTCACGACGACGCCTGCGACCTCGCCGAGTCGCTCCGCGCGCTCGACGATCTGGTGCGTCAGGGCAAGATCCTCTACCCCGCGCTAAGCAACTTCACCGCCTGGCAGGCCCAGCGAGCCGTCGATCTGTGCGACCGCCACGGCTGGGCCCGGCCGGTCTGCGTGCAGCCCATGTACAACCTGGTCAAGCGGCAGGCCGAGGTCGAGATCCTGCCCCAGGCGCAGGCCGAGGGGCTGGCGGTCGTGCCCTACGGCCCGCTCGGCGGCGGGCTGCTCACCGGCAAGTACGGCGTGGACCGCCGGCCCGACGCGGGGCGCTTGGTTCAGAACGCCATGTACGCCACCCGCTATGGCGATCCCGAGATCTACGCGGTGGCGGATCGCTTCGCGGCCTTCGCGCGCGCCCTCGGCTTCAGCCCGACCGCGCTGGCCATCGCGTGGGTCGCGAGCCACCCGGCGGTCACCGCCCCCTTGCTGGGCGCGCGCGATCTGGCCCAACTCGACGGGTGCCTCGCCGCGCTCGAGATCCCGATGACCGCCGAGCTGCGCGCGCGCGTGTCGGCCCTCTCGCCGACCCCGCCGCCGGCCACGGATCGCAACGAAGAGACCAGCGCGCACACCTACGGCGCCCGGTGACTTGATCGGCGCCGCGCTTCGGCCGACTCTCAGCGCATGGCCGCCTGCACCGATTGCCCTCGCGCCTGCGCGACGCGCGGCCCCGAAAGCTACTGCGGCACCTCGACCCCCGGCCGCGTGTTCTGGCGCGGCGTGACCGTCCTCGAAGAGCACGAGATCGCGCCGACCTACGAGATCTACTTCACGGGTTGCTCGCTCCGGTGCCGCTTCTGCACGGTGCCCGACGCCCTCGACCGCCCCGACGAGGGCGCCTGGACGTCGCCCGAGGCGCTGGCGCGCGATCTAGCCGATCCGCGGCACCCGCCCTTCCGCACCGTGTCGCTGGTGGGGGGCGATCCCACGGTCAACCTGCCCTACGTGCGCGCCCTGGTGCCCGCCCTCCGCCGCCACGTTCCCCACGCCGAGTTGGTGCTCAACACCAACCTCTACGTCCCGCCCGCGGGCGTCGCCGAGCTGGCGGCGGCCTTCGACTGGATCGTGGGGGACGTGCACTTCTTCGCGCCCGACTGCGCGGGGCGCCTGGCCGGCGCGCGCGACTACCCCGCGACGGCGAGGGCGGCGGCCGAGGCCTTCCTCGCCGCGGGCAGCCGCCTCATCCTGCGCCTGCTCGTGCTGCCGGGGCACCTGGCGTGCTGCGCGGCCCCTACCCTCGAGTGGGCCGCCGGGCTGCGCGGCGACCTTCGCCTGCACGTCATGACGCACTACGCGCCGGCCGGCCGCGCCCGTGGCCACGCCGAGCTGGGGCGCACGCTCAGCGCGGACGAGGTGGC
>CALBMW010000126.1 GCA_937896275.1 uncultured Myxococcales bacterium | reverse complement strand
CGGGCGGCGGCGTCGTCGGGGTCGTCGGCGCGCGCCGGGCCCAGCGCGACGGCGCAGGCGGCGTCGCCTCCCATCGGCGCGATCTCGGCGGTGGGCAGGGCCAGCCGAAGGTCCGCCGCGAAGCTGAGCACGCTTGCGCCGCCGTAGCTCTTGCGAAGGATGAACGCGAGACGGGGCGTGGCGCAGCGACCGTAGGCCACCAGCAGCTCGGCGCCGAAGGGCAGGATGCCGCCGGCCTCCTGGGCGCGCCCGGGCAGGTAGCCGGGCACGTCGACCAGCGTGATCACCGGCAGGCCCAGGGCCGAGGCCCACCGCACGAAGGCCGCGCCCTTGCGCGACGCCTCGACGTCCAGGCAGCCGGCCAGCACCAACGGCTGGTTGGCGACCACCGCCACCGCGCGCCCGTCGAGGCGGGCGAAGGCGGTCAGCAGGCTGCGCCCGTAGTCGGCGGTCAGCTCGAAGACGGAGCCGAGGTCGAAGAGCTGGGTCAGCACCTTGCGCACGTCGTAGGCCCGGCGCGCCGACTCGGGGACGATCCTCGCCAGCTTCGGCGTGGGGCGATCGGCGGGGTCGTCGCTCGCAGTGTGTGGGACGAGGTGATCGAGCAGCGCGCGCACCCAGGCAACGCCGGCGGCCTCGTCGGGCAGCACGGCGTGGCAGGCGCCGGTGAGGCGCGCGTGCAGATCGGGGCCGCCGAGCGCCTCGATGGTGACGCGCTCTCCGGTGACGACCTCGGTCACCTTGGGGCCGGTGATGAACATGAAGCTCTGGCCGGCCACCATGGCCACAGCGTCGGTGAGCGCCGCGGTGTAGGCGGCCGCGCCAACGCACAGGCCGCACACCAGCGTGATCTGGGGCACCTTCCCCTGCAGGGCGATCGTGCGGGCGATGACCTCGCCGTAGGCCAGGATGGCGTCGGTCCCCTCGCCGGGGCGCACGCCGTCGCAGTCGGTGAGCGCGACGACCGGCAGCGCGCGCGCGGCGGCCAGGTCGAGGAGGCGGCACAGCTTGCGGGAGGCCGCGTGGCCCAGCGCGCCCCGCAGGACGGTGGGATCGTGGGCGTAGACCGCGATCGGGCGCCCGGCCGCCGTGCCCAGGCCAGCGATCAGGCCGTCGCCGGGGTGGACGTGCGCGCCGAGTTGCTCGTCCGTGTGACCGTGGCGGTGCTCGACGTAGCGCCCCAACTCGACGAAGCTGCCTTCGTCGATGAGCGCCTCGACCCGCTGGCGCGCGGTGAGGCGCCCCAGGCGCACCTGTCGGGCCTGCCGCGCCGCGCCCCCACCCGCGTCGACGCGGGCCTCGCGCGCCGCCAGGTCGTCGTCGGTCATTCGCTGCCGATCCGCTCCGTGATGAAGTCGCAGAGCTTCTCCATCGTGAGCAGGTCGCGGTAGTCCTCGAGATCGTCGCTCACGCCGAACTGCTGGCGCAGGAAGAACACGAAGTCGACGATGTCCAACGAGTCCATGCCCATGTTCGTGCGGAACTGGGCCTCGGGCGTCACCTTGTCGTCGGGGACGTTGAAGTGGGTGATGAGCAGGGACTTGACCGTGTCGAAGACGTCGGAACGGGTCATGATGCTCCTCGCCGTCAGGGAAGGTGGGGGACCGCCGTGGCGATCGGCCTGATTGTTTACGACCTCTTATATCTGATCGTCGCGACATCTCTCTATGGCGCCGCGGGGGTCGTGGGCGTCGCGGCGACGAAGGCCGTGGGGGGCATCGTACCGCTGCCCTTCGCGGTGGTGCCCGGCACGGCCGCCTTCCTCGTGGCGCTGGTGGCGCTGGTGGGGCTGGCCGGGCTGCTGCTGCCGAACCTGCGGGCGGGTGAGTACCCGCTGATGCGCGGGCCCATGTTCTGGTCGTGGCTGCTGCGATCGCTGCTGCGGCGGGTGCTCTACTTCGCGCCGATCAAGGTGCTGCTGTTCACCAGCAACGTGCTGCGATGGGCGTCGCTGCGGGCGTTGGGCGCCAAGGTCGACTTCACGGTGAACATGTCGTCGGACGTCGATCTGCTGGATCCGGCGCTGACCACGATCGAGGCGGGGGCCACGGTGGGGGCGCGGTGCCTCGTGTCGGCGCATTACATCAAAGGGGGCAACCTGGTGCTGGCGCCGGTGCACATCGGTGGGGGGGCGCTGCTGGCGGTGGACGTGGTGGTGGGGCCGGGGGTGCGCATCGGGCGCGACTGCATGCTGCTGGGGCGGGTCGGGCTGAACCGCGGGGTGAGCGTCGGCGAGGGGGCCTGCCTGGGGGCCAGCACGATCACCGAGCCGGGGGTCCAGGTGCCCGCCGGGGCGCGGGTGCCCTTCGCGACGATCCTGCGCCGGCCGCGCCTGCCTGGGGACGGCGCGCCCCAGGACGAGTGACATCGAGGTCTCGGTCTGTCCTCGCAGGCCACGGGGCGCCGGGGATCCTGGGCGGGTTTGGCCCTCGCGGTGGTGGGCTCCATCCTTGCAGAGCATCCCGCGAAGAGGGGGTCCGAGCGCGACCCTCCGGGGGAAACATGGAGATCACCGTCCGCTTCGCCGTCCTCGCGGCCGCCATGCTCCTGTTCGCCTGCGCAGGCGGCGACGACACGCCCACCTCGGCCCGCGGCGCCGCCGACTACCTCGACCACGAGACGCTCGCGGATCTCACCGAGCCGGTGGTCACCAAGACCGGCGCGACCTCGGGCATCCCGTCGAGCTTCGACCAGGACCGGGTGATGGACGACGCGTTCTTCGGCGCCGCGG
>CALBMW010000125.1 GCA_937896275.1 uncultured Myxococcales bacterium | reverse complement strand
GGCTCGTCGGTGCCGCCGACCACGATCTTCGCCCCGGCGGGCTTGCCTGCGTAGGAGTCGACGAAGTCGGTGAGGGCCTTCGCGGGGATGCCGACGAGCAGGATCGGCTCGCTGTGCTTCAACACACGGGCGCCGCGGATGGTGCCGTCCGGCCCGAGCCCGATGAGGGTCACCAGCGGCTTGCCCGAGTAGCCCTTGATGTCGACCACGTCGGTCGAGAGGGCCACCCACCCCACGCGCTCTCCCGCCTCGTCGAGGCCCACTCGCCAGACCTTGCCGCCGTCGGCGACGAACCGCACGGCGCCGGGGAGCACCGCGCGACAGTCCATCGTGTCGCAGTCGATGCCGCCCGTGGGTGGCTCGTCGGCGGCCCGTGCCCCCGGAGACAGGAGCTGCGCCCCGAGAGAAAGGAGCAAGACGGCGGCGAGGACGCCGCCGCGTACGATGCGAGTGTTCATGAGGGTCGAAATCCGCAGCAGGTCGTCAGGCCTCGACGATCATCCGCCCGCGCATCTCGAGGTGGAGGGCGTGGCAGAACCAGGGGCAGTAGTACCAGTAAACACCAGGGCCGCGAACCTTGAACGTCTGGCTCTGCGTGTCCTGGGCGTTGACCAGGAAGTTGACGTCGTGCTGCGTCATGCAGAAGCCGTGGGAGAGATCCTCGACGTTGTCCTGGTTGCTCACGATGACCTGCACCGTGTCGCCGGCCTTCGCCTTGAACATGCCCAGGTTGAACTTGGGGGCGAGGCTGGTGATGTAGACGCGCAAGGTGCCGTCGGGGCGCCGCACCACCTTGTTGTCGGTCTTGAGGTCGACGCCGTCCTCCTTGGCCCACGCGTCGTACATGCGGAAGCGGGCGTCGGTGCGCGGCTGGATCTTCTTCGGGTGGTACAGATCCTTGCGCGCGATGACCGCGTCGTGAGGCTCCGGGTAGGTGGGGCCGTCGTGCACCAGCACCATCTTGTCGCCCGAGATGTCGATGAGCTGATCGTTCTCCGGGTGCAGCGGGCCCACGTTGAGGAAGCGATCCTTCGAGAACTTGCACAGGGCGATGAGCCACTTGCCGTCCGCGTCCTTGGTCTCGCTCATCGACGCGTTGATGTGGCCAATCTGGTAGTGCACGTCGAGCTTCTGGATGATCGGGTCGGGGCCCTTGCCCTCCGGCGCCTTGAAACTCTCGATCGCCTTGGCGATGTTCCACTTCGTCACGACGGAGTCGATGAAGATCGAGGTGTAGGCGTTGCCCCGACCGTCGAAGGCGGTGTGCAGCGGCCCAAGGCCGACCTCGGGCTCGGCGACCACGGTGTCGCGCGGCTTGATCTTGCCGGCGAAGGCGTCCGCGAGCATGCCGATGTCGATGACGCTGGTGGTGGGCGACAGCTTGCCGGACACGATCGCTTACTTGCCCGTGGGGTCGATGTTGACGCCGTGCGGGCTCTTGGGCACGGGCACGCGGAGGACGTAGGGGCCATCGGCCCCGCGCGCGTCGATCACGGGGGCCTTCGAGTCGCCGACGGTGATCGCCTTGCCGTCCGCGATCCCCTTCTCGATGGCCTTGATGTTGAAGACATAGAGGCAGTCGCGCTCGCCCGCGATCATGCCCTCGAGGTCGGTGCCGCCCTCGAGGTTGTAGCAGCAGGCGAAGGAGTACAGGCCCTTGTAGTCCGTGGCGCAGAGGTCGAGGTTGCCCTCGATGAGCACCTGGAACTTCACCTCCATCGTGTTGCCGTCGATGGCGGTGTGCATCGCGCCGTACTTGGTCGGATCCTCCAGGTCCTGGCCGTTGTTCGGCATGGGCGTGCGGAACTCGGAGTTGCAGAACACGTAGCCGAGGTTGTGGCGCTGCGGGAAGATGCCGTGGGTGCCCTGGCTGTTCGGGATGTCGGAGATGAGATCCACCTCCATCGTCTCGCAGTTCACCCGCGCCAGGCGCGCCTGGGCCTTGTCGTTCACGAAGATGTAGCGGCCGTCGTAGACGCCGTCCTTATAGGACGGGTGCACGTGGTGCGTGTCACCGGTGAGGCGGCCACCGAGCAGCTCCTTGGAGAAGTCGGTGAAACCCCACCCGGTCGCGGCGTCGGCGTTGAACACCGGGATGCGCTTCAGCTCGCGCATCGACGGGACGCCGAGGATGCGAATCTCGCCCGACTGGCCACCGCTCCAGAAGCCGTAGTAGTCGTCGATCTGGCCCGGCTTGACGTGCGCGTCGAGGCCGGCGTGGCTGGCCGCCGGAGCCGCGGGCGCGGGCGCCGCCCCGGGCTTGG
>CALBMW010000124.1 GCA_937896275.1 uncultured Myxococcales bacterium | reverse complement strand
AGGGCGACGCCCGCGACGCCGACGCCGACGCCCGCGGCGATCTGGCCCGGCAGCCCGTTCTGACGATCTGCGAGCCCCATGGGGTTCAGCGTCACCGCGTAGGCCGAGTCGAGCAGCCATACGAGACCCGGCAGCCACCCCCCCGGGGCGCGCGGCAGAAGCGCCAGGCCAGCGAGCCCGCAAGCGGTGAGGAGAGGGGCATCGGTCAGCAGCCCGGCGAAGAGTCGCAGCGCCTCGGGATCGAAGGCCCCGAACTGGCCGCCAAAGGCCGCACGGATGCGCGCGCCGGTCCAGTGGGCCCAGAGCGCCGCCGATGTCGAAGGGTCACCCCAGTTGCGCCAGGGCTCCGTCGACGCGCGCAGCGGCAGGTAGAGCAGGCAGCAGGCCCCCGCCACGCCGGCGATCAACAGGGCCGGCACCAGCCGAGGGCGACGCCGAGCCGCGCCGATCAGCGCGGGCAGCGCCGCGATCCCCAAGAGGCGAAGCTCGGCGTGGTGGCCGGCCGCGAGCCCGCCCCCAAAGGCGATCGCGATCGCCCATCGGACATCGCCCGACCGCGCCAGCTGCGCCACCGCCCAGAGCAGCGCCGCCGTCGCGGCCGCCGCCCCGGTGTAGACCTCGATGGTGGTCGCGTGCAGCACCATCAGCGGCGCCAAGGCGGCCCAGGTCGCGCCCAAGGCCGCCGCCCCGGTCGGCAGATCCAGCGCGCGACCGGCGCGCACCAGCAGGGCGATCGCTGCCATCGCGAGCAGCCCCGACGCGAGGTTGCCCCGGAAGGCCACGTCGCCGATGGGCACCGTGAGCATCACCAGCTTGTGCAGCAGCGCGAAGACCGGCACGCCAGGCGGGTGCGCGACGCCCAACTCGTGCGCCGCCGCGCCCAGCTCCCCCGCGTCCAGCCAGGTCAGCCCCGGCGCCGCGGTCACCGCGTAGGCCGCTCCGGCGATCGCGGCGACGACGAAGGGGGCGGGCGGCGTGCGCATGGCGGGTTGATTAGCACGAAGATCGCGCCGCCACACGTCACTCTCCCTGACCTCGCCCCGGTACGGTGCGCGCGCCGGGCCGCGGGCCGACGCGGGCGAACGCCCCGACCTGAAATGACCCCACGGTCGCGCCGTTGCTGGGCGCGCGTTGACAGCCCATGACCGCTGTGGTATCAACCGCCTCCAATTTGGCCGGCGCATCCCCGCAACACGCCGTTTTCATCGATTTTTTCGGGGGTTGCGCGCAGTGGTGGGGCGTGGGCTAGCGGTAAGCCACGGGATTTTGGTTCCCGCAGACGTAGGTTCGAATCCTACCGCCCCAGCGTCGACCCCGGAGGCGGGCAGATGTCGGTGAGGATCTTCGCCGGGAACTCGAATCCCGAACTCGCAAGGGAGATCTGCGCCTACCTCGGGACCGACCTTGGGCATGCGCGCGTCGGCCGCTTCTCCGACGGCGAGATCCGGGTCGAGATCGAAGAGTCCGTGCGCGGCGCGGACGTCTACGTCATCCAATCCACCTGTGCCCCGGTCAACGACAACCTCCTCGAGATGCTGATCATGATCGACGCGCTCAAGCGCGCGTCGGCGGGCAGCATCTCGGCGGTGGTGCCGTACTTCGGGTACGCCCGGCAGGACCGAAAGGCGGCCCCCCGCGCGCCCATCTCGGCGCGCCTGGTGACCGACCTGCTCACCGCGGCGGGCGTCAACCGGCTGATCACGATGGAGCTGCACGCCGGCCAGATCCAGGGTTTCTTCAACGGCCCAGTGGATCACCTCTACTGCTCACCGGTGATGCACCAGCACCTGGACTCGCTCGGCCTCGAGCGTCCGGTCATCGTCAGCCCCGACGCGGGCGGCGTCGAGCGGGCGCGCACCTACGCCAAGCGGATGAACTCGTCGCTGGCCATCATCGACAAGCGCCGCCTCGCGCCCAACGTGGCCGAGGTGATGACGCTCATCGGCGACGTGCGCGACGCGGACGCGATCATCATCGACGACATGATCGACACCGCGGGCACGCTGGTCTCGGGCGCGAAGGCGCTCAAGGACGCCGGGGCCCGCCGTGTCTTCGCGGTGGCGACGCACCCCGTGTTGTCGGGCCCGGCGATCGGCCGCATCACCGAGAGCGAGATCGAGCGAGTCATCGTGTCGAACACGATCCCCCTGAGCAGCGCAGGCCGTGCCTGCCCCAAGATCAAGGTGCTGTCGGCCGCCGATCTTTTCGGTGAGGCCATCAAGCGCATTCACGACCAGAACTCGGTCAGCAGCCTGTTCATCTGAGCCGACTGCTGCCGACCCCTACGTCCAGGACGCAAAATCATGGAAGCCATCGCCATTTCGAGCACGCCCCGTCTGGGGCGCGGCAAGGGTGCCGCCCGACAGCTTCGGTTCAGCGGGGAGATCCCGGCGATCGCCTACGGGCACGGCATCAGCGAGACCCAGGCGCTCGCGATCGACCCGCGTGAGCTGCAGAGGGCCCTCGACAACCCCAAGGGCCTGAACTCGCTCCTCTCCATCACGATCGACGGCACCATGCACCACGTGATGGTGAAGGATCTGCAGCGCGATCCGGTCAGCCGCGCCCTCCTGCACGTCGACCTCATCGCGCCCGACCTCAACCGCGAGGTGGTGGTGGCCGTGCCGGTGAGCGTCACGGGCAAGTCGATCGGCGTCACGACGGGCGGCCGAATGGTCACCCCCTACCGCGAGGTGCGGCTGCGCGCCAAGCCTGCCGATATTCCGGCGTCGGTCGAGGTCGACGTCACGGAGCTCGACCACGATCAGGCGGTCATGGCCAGCGAGTTGCCGCTGCCCGAGGGCGTGGTGCCGGTCTTCGAGCGCGACTACGTGGTGGTCAAGGTGATCGCGCCGCGCGGCCGCAAGGAGACGGCCGAGGTCGAGACGGACGCCAAGAAGAAGAAGAAGAAGTAAGACCGGCGGGCACTGCGGCGACCGATGGATCGACACCTCGTCGTCGGCTTGGGCAACCCCGAGCCGAAGTACGCCCGAAACCGACACAACGTCGGCTTCATGGTGGTGGATCGCCTCGCCGAGGCATCCCGAGTGGACGTGACGCGGTCCAAGTTCAAGGGGATCTATGGCACCGGCACCATCGGCAGCTGTCCGGTGGTGCTGCTCAAGCCGCTCACCTTCATGAACTTGAGCGGCCAGTCCGTGTCGCCGGCGCGCAGCTTCTTCGGCATCGATGCGGAGCACATCGTCGTGATTCACGACGAGCTCGACCTGGCGTTTGGGACGCTCCGCCTGAAGATGGGCGGGGGGCACG
>CALBMW010000123.1 GCA_937896275.1 uncultured Myxococcales bacterium | reverse complement strand
GTCGCCGCCACACCGGCCGGCGGCGGCGCGAGCCCCGCGATGCGGGCGCTGCCGCCCAAGAACAGGCGCACCACGTCGTGCACCGTCTGCTCCTGGGCGTCGATCTCCTGGGCCATGAAGGTGGTGAAGGGCCGCCGCAGCTGCGTGTCCTCGGCGCGGAGCCGGCTGCGCACGGGCGCGCGCTCGACGGGCTCGCCGTCCCGCAGCCGGTGGATCTGCCAGTCCTCGGGGCCGAACTCGACGAACTCGCCCGCGCGAAGGCTGACCAGGGTGCGCGTCATCGTGAGGACCGCCGACAGGTCCGAGGAGGCGATGGCGAAGGCGCCCCCCGGCTCGTCCCGACCGAGGCCGAAGTACAGGCTCGAGCCGTTCTTGATCGCCCACAGCGTGCCGGTGACCGGATCGACCATCACCGCGGAGAAGCCGCCCTCGAGGCGGGTGCAGGCCTGCACGATGGCCCGCCGCATGGACGCGCGGCGCACCTCGGGCCGCGCGCGCGCCGCGCTCCCCTCACCCTCGAGCGCCGCCTCGAAGCAGTGCTCGATCAGGTGCACGACCATCTCGCCGTCGTTGTCCGACCGGACGTCGTGGCCTTCGGCACAGAGCCACTGCTTGAGGGCGTCGCAGTTGGTCACGTTGCCGTTGTGGGCCCCGTACAGGAAGGTGTGACAGCGCACGACGTGGGGCTGCGCGTTGGCCTCGTCGACGGCGCCGAAGGTGGCCCACCGCACCTGCCCGCACAGGATGCGGCCGGCCAACTCGGTGACGCCGAGGGGGCCCAGGATCTTGGAGGGCGCGCCGACGCCCTTGCGCAGATCCACCGCCACCTCGTCGCCCTGGATGGCCGCGCCGGTGGAGTCGTAGCCCCGATACTCGAGGGTCCGCAGCAGGCGATCGGCGACGCGGCCCAGGTCGGGCCGGACGCGCTCGTGGACGAGACCGATGACACCGCACATGGCAGCCTCCGAAGGCGACGCGGGCGCGGAGGATAGCAGCGTTCGCCGCGGGCGGTCGCCCTTTCGACGTGGCCGATCGGCTGGCCAGTGGCGGCGTCGGTGGCCGCGCCGGCGAGGACCACGAGTCCGGGCGCCGGGCTTCCTGACGGCGCCCCGAGCGTGGTACGCATCGTGCTTTCCGCGCCCAGCGACTGTTCCCCGGGAGGCTCATCCATGTTCCGCGCGCTTTGCATCCTGACCGCCGCCAGCCTCACGCTCAGCGCGTG
Source organism: uncultured Myxococcales bacterium (assembly GCA_937896275.1). GTDB lineage: Bacteria > Myxococcota_A > Bradymonadia > UBA7976 > UBA1532 > JACKDN01. The sequence goes on along the minus strand of CALBMW010000123.1, from coordinate 2,897 downwards.
CGGCACCGACGAGGACGACGATCACGGCCCCGACGACTTCGACATCGAAGCCCAGGCCGCCGCCTCCCAGCTGGCCGGCGACGGCAAGGCCGACACCACCGGGTGCTCCGGCGTGCGCGTCCCCGATCAGGGTGACTTTGGCGGCCGCATCGCGCTGACCTTCGACGACGGGCCCAGCGCGATCACCACGCCCACCGTGCTGGCCACACTGCGCGCGCACCACGCGCCGGCCGCGTTCTTCATGCTCGGCAAGCAGGTGAAGGCCAACCCCGACATCGTCAAGGAGATCCTCCTCGACGACAGCTTCATCGTCGGCAGCCACACCTGGAGCCACCCCAACATGGCCCAGCAGTCGGCGGGCACCGTCGCCCGGCAGATGGACGACACCGGCGCCGCCTTCGCCGAGGTCGGCCACACCGTGAAGTACTTCCGCTTCCCCTACGGCTCCTCGACCTGCGCGACGGCCGACGCGGCGCGCGCCCGCGACTACGTCATCACCGGCTGGCACGTAGACAGCGCGGACTGGTGCTATCAGGGCGGCAACGGCTACTGCTCGCCGAGCACCTTCCGCTACGTCGACGACGCCTTCCGCCACGACATGACCGGCTACGTCCTCAGCCAGGTCAAGCGCTCCAACGGCGGCATCGTGCTCTTCCACGACATCCGGTCGTACACGGCGCGCGAGCTCGACAGCATCCTCACGCGCCTCGAGCAGGCCGGCTACACCTTCACCGGCCTCGACGACCTGGACGCCTTCCCCGAGCTCAACGGCAGCGCGCCCGCGCCCAAGCCCTTCGTGGGCGACGGCTGCGAGGCCGACGCGGACTGCGACTTCAGCAACGCCGGGCGCGACGGCTTCTGCCTGGGCGGCTTCTGCTCCATCCCGTGCGCCGGCTTCTGCCCCGACAAGGCCGGCAAGGCGCCCACGTTCTGCATCGCCGACCCCGATCCCGAGATCGCCGGGGGCGTGTGCGTCAGCAAGGCCGTGTCGCTCAACGGGGACTGCGCCGATGTGCCGGGCAGCATCGACGACGACCGCGACCGCTTCGTCGGCGCCAGCAACGCCGCCCCCGCCAACGCCCGCGTGTGTGCGCCGAAGGGCGCCGAGGAGTGAGCCGATGAGCCTGCAGATCGAAGACCTCAGCGCCGGCACCGGCGACGAGGCCACCACGGGGACCACCGTCTTCGTGCACTACACGGGCTGGCTGACCAACGGGACCAAGTTCGACAGCTCCAAGGATCGCGGCAAGCCCTTCAGCTTCCGCCTGGGGCGCGGGCAGGTGATCAGCGGCTGGGATCAGGGGGTGGTGGGCATGCGCGTCGGCGGCACCCGCAAGCTGACGATCCCGCCCGATCTGGGCTACGGCGGGGCCGGGGCCGGCGGCGTCATCCCGCCCAACGCCACGCTGATCTTCGAGGTCGAGCTGCTCGAGATTCGCTGATCCCCGCCCGCGCCGCCCGGTGCGCTGGCGGATCAGCCGCTCGGGCCGACGCCCTCACCGCCGCGTGTAGCTGCCGTCGGCCTCGGCGCGCATCGACGGCGGCACACCGGTGGCCTCGAAGGCCTCGAAGCCGGGCCGCAGGCCCTCCCAGAACATCATCTTCGTCGCGTCCCCCGCGGCCGCCTTGACCAGCGTGAGCACGCAGGTGGGCCGGTCCATGCGGCAGGGGAACACGTGCACGGGGATGCGCGCCTGCCCGGCGTCGTGCGCGGCGACCGCGGCCACGTACAAGGTCGAGATCGGCGCGTCGCGCAGGGGCAGGCAGCCGATCGTCGCGCACCCGCCGTGAATGAAGATGTCGCCGCCGGGTACGACCCCGCGAGGGGTGCGCGCGCGGTCGCTGCGGTTCGGGTAGTTCAGGCCCAGGGACAGGTGGAAGGCGCTCGTCGGGTTGAATCGGTCGATGTGATAGAAGCCCTCCGGCACCTGCAGATCGCCTTGGAAGGTCTTGGGCCCCAGGGCCCCGCTCGACGCGCAGATCTCGAAGGTGCGCACCCGCACCCAGCGCGCGCCGCCGCGTGGGGGGGCGGCCCACAGCTCCAGCTCGCCCTCGGCCTTGAAGGCCCGCACGAAGATGCCTGGGGGCGGCCACGTCGAGCCCGCGACGCGGAAGGCGCGCTCGATGCCGCTGCCTTCACCGGCCAGCGCGTCTCGGTAGCGGACGAAGTGTTGCTGTGCTTGTCCGAAGGGGCCCGCCCACGCGAGCACCGGGAACAACAGCAGGAGGCAGGGAGACGGTGAGGGTACGCGGCGCATGGCACCCTCAACGGGTCATGCGCCGCGACGATCCATCAACGCGCAGAATTACTCGATGCAGCACTGAATCGAGGCGTTGCCCGGGCAGGCGCCGCCCACCGTCTCGCCGTCGCAGACGCCCGCGTCGATGCAGACGCCGTCGCCGATCTCGGTGGTGCAGGGCAGGTCGACGCAGCACACGATGTTGTTGCCGCCGGGGCAGGCGCCGGCCATGAGCGCGCCGCCGTCGGCCTCGCAGTCGGTGTTGTCGGTGTTGACGCAGACGCCCGCGTCGCCGGCGTCGGTCAGGCACGCGCCGCCCGAGACGTCGGGGCCGCCGTCGCCGCAGATCTCGGCCGCCGTCGCCGACGACGAGGTGATGAGCTGCACCGAGTCGGGGCAGTCGAGGCCGTTGAGCTCGGTCGCGTCGATGTCGCCGCCCGTGCAGGCCACCACGCAGGCCGCCGTGAGGGCCGCCTGGTCCCCCGCGCCGAAGCCGGCGCAGTTCGCGTCGCCGTCGTAGCAGTCCTCGGACGCCCCACAGGCGGTCTCACACTCCATGTCCACGTCGCCGCCCTGGCCGCCCTGACCCGGCTCGCCGCCGACACCCGGCGTGCCACCCTGACCCGGCGTGCCGCCCTGACCCGGCGTGCCGCCCTG
>CALBMW010000122.1 GCA_937896275.1 uncultured Myxococcales bacterium | reverse complement strand
CCCGCCGGCGGCCGCGTCGTCACCCGCGCGTCTCGCAGCGCGCCGGCGTTGAGCGCCACGAGGGGCGGCCAGTCGCGGGCCAGCGCGCTCACCGCCGGATCCAACTCCACCAGCAGCACGGTCCGCACGTCCGGCCAGCGCAGCACCTCGCGCACCGCCAGCCCGTCGCCGCCGCCCAGCACCAGCACGCGGCGCACCGGGCGCCCCACCGCCAGCATGGCCGGGTGCACGAGCATCTCGTGGTAGATGAACTCGTCCTCGCTGTCGAACTGCAGGTGGCCGTTGAGGTACAGGCTCATCCGCGCGCCCCGACCGGTGACGACGATGTCCTGGTAGGGGCTCTGGGTGTGCAGCCGGATGGGCGCCGCGTAGAGGTTCTGCCGCGCCGCGTCCACCCACGACGATCCATGCACCGCCAAGACGCCCAGGGCGCAGCCCGAGAAGGCCAGGGCGCCCAGCACCAGGCCGCGCCGCTCGATGGCCCCCCAGAACGCGACGAGCGTCAGCCCGGCGACGGCGAGGTTCGTCAGCCCCAGCAACAGGCTGATGCGGTCGAGCGGGAACAGCGGCAGCAGCACGAAGGCCCACACCAGCGCCCCCACGAGGGCGCCGATGTAGTCGAGCGAGAGCACGTCGCCCACGTTGTCACGCAGCTCGGCGCGCCAGGTCTGGTTGAGCCGCAGCAGCAGCGGGATCTCGAGGCCGATGAGGAAGCCGATGAGCAGGGCCGTGGCGTAGAGGGCCAGCTTGAAGTGGTCCAGCCAGCCGAAGGCGAGGTACAGCCCCACCGCCGACGCGCCCCCCACCAGGCCCAGGGCGGTCTCGATCAGCACGAACCACTCGATGATGCGCCCCGGCGCGGTGAGCGCGCGCTGCGCGAGCCCGGCGATGCCCATCGCGAACAGCATCAGCGCGATGATCAGGCTGAACTGCTCGACCGAGTTGCCCAGCAGGTGCGCGGCCAGGGTCGAGATGCAGTACTCGTAGACGAGCCCCGAGCCGCCCAGGAAGAGGACGACGGCGGCCAGCAGCAGCCGCCGGGCGCGCGAAGGTCGGGGCAGCGCCGGTGGCGGGGGCCGAGGCGGAGGCTTTGGCTGGGGCTGAGGCAGCGGCGGGCTCAAACGACCAGCGTGATGACCGCCGCCAGCCCGATCATCGCGACCGTCTCGAGCAGCGCGGCGTTGACGTTGCGATCCTCGAAGATCTCCTTGTCGAGGGCCGCCGCGCCCATCAGCACGTGATCGACGAACAAGCGCCACAGAGGCAGGAGTACGAAGCCCAGGCCCACGGTCAGGCCGAAGGTTGTGAGGTTCTCGGTCCAGCTGACGAAGTCGCCGTGGGCGCCGCCGTAGAGCAGCACGCCCACGGCCGCCAGGTTGCCGCCGAAGGCCACGCCCGCGGCCATGTTGCCGCCGTGCTTGACGCCCCCGACCTCGTAGTCCCGGGCGATGTGTTCGTGGAGGTCCCCGGGGGTGACCGCTTGATAGAGCAGCCCATAGAGCACCAGGGCGACCTGCCCCAGCCCGTAGAAGGCGAGCCCCACCAGCAGCTCGTGGCCGAGGACGGCCAGGTGTCCGGCGTCGGGATCGATCAGCGCCGGATCGACCTGCCCGCTGAACGCGCCGGCCAGCACCAGGCCGCTGGCCAGGTAGCTGCCACAGAGCACCGCCCCGGCGCCCACGTTGCGGTCGTCGACCAGCTCCTTCTTGTTCTCGAAGCGGTGCAGCAGCAGGCGGTCGTTGATCCAGCCCGAGAGCTTCAGCAGCAGGATCGACACCACCCCGTAGATGAGGATCTCGGCCAAATCCCAGGCCACGGCCGTGGGATCGTCGAGGGGCGCCCCCGGCGTCGCGAGCAGGGCCGCCAGCACCACGACCAGGCCGCCCAGGAAGCCGAACAGCGCCGTCCCCACCGCGGGGTTGTCGGCGGTCGTCAGCTCGTGCTCGGCGTCGAAGCGCGCGAAGGCGACGTAGGCCACGCGCCCCAGCAGCATCAGCCCGGCACACAACAGGAGCGCCGCGGCGCCGTAGATCAGCGCGGCCATCTCACTTGCCTCCGCCGCTACGGCTGCTGCTGCGGTAGCGGCTGGTGCGGAAGCTGCCGCCGCGCGAACCGCTGCTGCTGTACTTCGACCCCGAGTAGCCCTTCTTCGGCGCGCTCTTGGGGGCGGCGCGGGCTCGCTGCTGCGTGCGGTAGAAGCTGCTGTTCGCGTAGCGGGTGCGCGTGGAGCTGCCGCGGGTGCCGAACTCGCTCTTGGAGCCGTACCAGGCCCGACCCGCGCTGCGACTGCCGCGGTAGCCGTCCCAGTCCCGACGCGCGATGGGGGAGTATCGGCCTGGGCCCCACAGCCCGTCGCGCAGCAGGGCGTAGCGACCGTAGAAGACCCAGAAGCTCTGGCCGCCGCGCGCCTCCCAGCGCCCGTAGCGCGGGTTGCCCACGTAGGTGTAGCCCGTCGGCGCGGCGAGCTCGGTGGCGTCCTCGGGCAGCACCCCCGCGGGCTTGCTGAAGATGGTCATCCCGAGGTGGTCGGTGTGCTGGGCGTAGGCGGTGGGCGTCACCTCGACCCAGTCCGTCTCGTGGGCGACCCCGTCCTCGATCACGCGGTACTTGTGCCAGGACTTGCCGCCCCCGCGTTTCATGTCGACCAGCTCGCGGTCGACGCTGCGCGACAGGGCAGCCAGGTCGGCGGAGAGCTTGGCGCGCAGCCCGTCGAGCCCCGCGCCCGCGGCCGCGATGCTCTCGGCGAGGCGACCGGTGGCCACGTAGTCCGGCGGGGCGCGGGCCAGGAGCCCGAGCAGCTGCGCGTCGCCCTGCACGACCTGCAGGACCTGCTCGCGAAGGGCGGCCTCGCGCGCCTTCAGCTTGTCGGCGGCCTCCGGCCAGGCGGTCGCCGCGCGCTGCACCGACTGACCGAGGACCTCGTCGGCGCTCACGGCGCGGGCCGCCTCGATTCGGGACCGGGCCGCGGCGATCAGCTCAGCGTGGTTGGTCTTGTAGCCCAGCAGCGTCTCGATCTGGGCGATGGGCTCGTGGATCCCCCGCAGGGCTTGCCCGAGGTCGCCCGCCAGCGCGCCGGTCAGCTCGGCCAGGCGCGGGGCGTCGTCATGGTCGTTCGACGCCAGCAGCGGGTCGATCTCGTCGCCCAGGCGTCGCTCCAGGCCGGCGAGCGCCTCCTCTTTGGCGTCGAGGGTGGCTCGCGCCTGGGCCACGTCGGGCAGGCCCTTCAGGTAGTCCGGGTCCTTGGCGATGACGGCGTCCAGCTCGGCGCGGGACTCGGCCACGGTCTGCTTGCCCAGGGCGATCTGCGCGCGCGCGTTCTCGGCGTCGGTCCGCACGTCCTCGGGCAGCCCCCGAAACAGGAACCACGCGACGAGCCCCAGGCCCGCCCCCGTCAGCAGCAGCCCGGCCCAGGCGGAGCGGCTCATCGGCTCTTCCCCGCGTCGTAGATCTCGACGGCCGAGGCGTCGATGCGCCAGAGGTGGTAGACGTCGAAGTCGGGCTCGTCGGCCCACTTCTCGATGCTGACGAAGCGGTCGCCGCCGGGCGCCTGGAAGTCCCAGCCGTAATAGCCCTCGGCGCGCTGCCCGTCGTCCTCGTAGTACCTGCGCTCGCCCGACTCCGCCAGGCGCCACTCGACGCCGTCCCAGCGAAAGCTGGTCCTCTCGCCCTCGTCCAAGGCGATCATGTCCTGCTCGCTCAGCCCCAGGTCCGACAGCGAGGGGTTCTCGTCCTCGAAGCCGCCGGTGACGTGCAGCGCCGCGGCCCGGCGCTCCCACTCGATGAGCAGCTCGCGCTTGCCGTGCACGCAGATCAGCTCGTACCAGGGCGCCTCACCCTCCTCGTCATAGCGGTGTCGGTGCTCGACGTAGGTCTCGATCGGCGCAGCGCTGCGGCCGAAGGGCGGTAACCGCAGGACGCCGCCGACGCCGACCCGGGTGATGTCGTTGGTGACGTTGGCGCCGCCCACGACGGCCTCCCGCGCCTGCTTCCGCGCGCGCGCCCGTTGGTTCACGCGCGAGATGACGACGCCGACGAGGGTCGCGACGCCGACGCCGAGGAGGATGTAGAAGAACGGGCCCATGTCCGCCCGGGATACACGTCGGGCGGCCGGCTGGCAAG
>CALBMW010000121.1 GCA_937896275.1 uncultured Myxococcales bacterium | reverse complement strand
CGCCCAACTTCACCCGCGCGAGGCCGTCCGAGAAGGCCGAGACGGCGTCGAACCGCGGGTGGATGACCAGCTTGCCCGTGCGATCGATGAAGCCGGCGCGCCCGTCCACCACGATGGGGTAGCGATCGACCTCTGCGGTGCCGCCCGGCTCGGCCTGGCCGTGCACGTCGACCGGCGCCATCAGGACCGCGAGCACCGCGGGCAGGAAGAAACGCATGAGACCTCCGCGCATCAGGTCGTAGCATGGCCGGCTCGCCCCGCGGACGCATCGACCGGCGTGGCGGGCGCGCCGGTCGGCGGGCGCGTCGGCACACGCTGCCCTGGCACAGGAGCTCACCCCGCTCACCCCGCTCACCCCGCCTGCCGGCTGTCGAGCATCTCCTCGGCCGCCGCGCGCGTGGTCTTCGTCACCTTGGCCCCGCCCAGCATCCGCGCCAGTTCGGCCACGCGGCCCGCTCTGTCCAGCGTGCTCACCCGCGCGTGCGTCCGGTCGTCTTGCACGGCCTTCGACACGTACCAGTGCGTGTCGCCCATGGCTGCGATCTGCGGCAGGTGGGTGATGCAGAGCGCTTGGCGGCTGGCGCTGACGGCGCGCAGCTTCTGGCCGATGGCGTCGGCCGTGGGGCCGCCGACCCCCGCGTCGACCTCGTCGAAGACATAGGTCGCGACCGGATCGCGCGCCGCGATCACGCCCTTCACGGCGAGCATGAAGCGGGACAGCTCGCCGCCGCTGGCGATGCGGTTGAGGGGTTGGGGTTGCTCACCTGGGTTGGCGCTGAGCAAGAACTCGACGCGGTCGGCGCCGCGGGGCCCCACGAAGCGGTCCCCGACCTCGACGCCCGAGGTGATCGCGGAGAGGTCCACCGCCAGCCGGGCCCCGCCCATGCCCAGATCCGCCAGCCCGGCCGTCACCTGCGTCAGCAGCGCGTCGCCGCCCGCGCGTCGGGCGGCCGTGAGCTTGTCGGCCGCGCCGCCCAGGGCGTCCGCGGCCCGCAGGCGATCCTTGACCAACTCGCTCAGCGCGTCCTCGCCCCCCGCGAGCTCGTCCAGCTCGGCCCGCATCTCGTCCTGGCGCTCGATGACCTCGGCCAGGCTGGCGCCGTACTTGCGCCGCAGCCGCGCGAACAGGCCCAGCCGGTCCTGCACCTGCTCCAGCCGGTCGGGCTCGGCGTTCAGATCGCGGCCGTAGCTGCCCAGCGTGCGGCCCGCGTCCTCGGCGATCGCGAGCGCCGAGTTGAGGTCGTCGAGCAGCGGCGCCAGCTCGGTGTCCATCTCGATCAGGCGCTCGACGTGGCGCACCGCGCGGGCCAGGCGCTCGGCCGCGGCGCCCTTGGCCCCGTAGAGCTCCTCCTCGGCGCTGGCCGCGAACTGGCGAAGCTTCTCGACGTTGCCCAGGCGGCGGGCCTCGCGATCGAGCTGCTCCTCCTCGCCGGGATCCTCGAGCCTCGCGCGGTCGAGCTCCTCGAGCTGAAAGCGCAGAAAGTCCTCTCGATCCGCACGGTTGCGCTGACGCGCGCGCAGATCGGCGATCCGCGCGTCGAGCACCGCGACGCCCTGATGCGCCGCTTCGACCTGATCGCGCAAGGCGCTCAGGCCCGCCACGCGGTCGAGCAGCTCGAGGTGGGCCTCGGGGCGCAGCAGGCTGTAGTGCTCGTGCTGCCCCGAGATGTCGACCAGGCCGCCGGTGATCTGGGCCAGCGTGTTGACGGTGGCGAGGTTGCCGTTGAGGTAGACCTTGTGCCGGCCGCTCTTGCTGACGATGCGGCGCACCACCAGCTCGTCCCCGGCGTCGAGGCCGGCCTGCGCCAGGCGCTCGCGCGCGCCGGGGGTGTCGCGCAGGTCGAAGAGGGCCTCGACCCGGGCCTCGTCGGCGCCGGTGCGCACGACCTCGGTGCGGGCGCGGCCGCCCAACACCAGGTTGAGGGCGTCGATCAGCACCGACTTGCCGGCGCCGGTCTCGCCGGTGATGACCGTGAGGCCGGGCCCCAGATCCAGGTCGAGCGTCTCGATGATGGCGAAGTCGCGGATGGACAAGGCGAGCAGCATGGCGGCTTGATGCCACGTCGCAGGGCGCGGCTCAAGCACCGTCGTCACGGCGGCCTCGCGATCCATCTCGGCGACCGGCCTGCTACGGTGTTTCGAGCGCGGGAGACGGCATGACGCGAGGACCCCAACGGCGACGGGGCGCGGCGGCGGTGGCGACGGCGCTGCTGCTGCTCGTGGGCTGCGGTGGCGCGCCCCCCCGGGCGCCGGCGACCGTTCGGGCGGTCGAGGTGCCCATCGCCGAGGTCGCGCCACCCTCCGAGCCCGCGCCCTCGGTGCAGGACGAGGAGCCCAGCCTCGGTCGCCGCCTCGCCGACGCCGAGCGCGTGGCCTCGCCCGCGGGCCGGACCGTGTTGGCGACGGCCCGCGGCATGATCGACGCGGGGGTCGTGGTCCGCGGCTCGTGCTGGGACTTCGCGCACGCCGTCTTCGCGCGCGCCGGCTTTCCCCTTGGCCGCAAGACCCGCCGCAGCGTCTTCAGCGGCCCCAAGAAGGGGCCCTACGCCGACGCGCGCCTCATCGAGCCTGGCGACTGGCTGTACTACGTGAACCACTCCTACGGCGAGGTGCCGCACAGCGCGATCTTCGTCGACTGGGAGGACGCCGCGGCGCGAGAGGGGCTGATGATCACCTACGTGGGTCAGCGACGGCGCCAGCCGGGGCGCTATGAGATCTACGATCTGTCGAGCGTCTACCGCATCATCCGGCCGGTGGACGTTTCCGTGCCGGGCGTCTCCGTGAGCGTCGCGGGACGGTGACAGCGCGCGGGCCGAGCTGACCGAGGCCACCCGGGCGCGCGACGTTGCCCGCGCCGCCGACTGCTCGACGCAGCGCACCTCAGCGCTCGCGCAGGACTTCAGAATCGAATCGTGACCTGGAGCAGCGCGTTCGCCGCCAAGCCCAGCGCGTCCGCGATCAGGTCGTCGGGATCGACGCCGTCGTCGAGCGCGACCTCCTTGAACAGCCCGATGGCGCCCACCACCCCCGTGGCCGCGAGCGTCGCCCAGCCGGTGCCCCACTGCGGCCCCCACGCCGGGTCGGGTCCCTCGAGCACCTCGGTCAGCGGCAGCGCCAGCCCGAAGCTGGCCCAGAAGTGCGCGTGCAGATCGGGTCGGTCGAAGAACAGCGGCTCGGCGGCGGTCGCGCGCCCGACACACGCCAGCGCGGCCGCGCTCGTGATACAGAACAGCCCCTGGTGGATGGCCCGGCGGTTGTTTCGGCGTGAGCGCGGCATCGATCCTCGCGGCCCTGGTGTGGCTGCCACGTGTGCAGGCCGGAGCCGAGGCGGCCCATGACCTGGGCCTCGACCACGATCTGCGCGGCACGCTCACCCTCGCCCTCGACGTCGCGGTGGTGCAAGGCGAAGGCTGGCGCCTCGACGTCTACACCGGCGCGCGCACCGTCGTCCGTGAGAACCGCGCCGACGAGACCGTCGTGCGCATCTCGCCCCAGCACATCACCTACCCCGTGGGCGCCCGCGTGCGCTGGCCGGCCGGCGCGGACGCGGAGTGGGGTCTCTTCGCCTTCCACGCGTCGAGCCACGACATCGACACCGACGACGCCATCCTCAACGACGAGACCACCGCCTTCGAGATCTACGGGGCCGAGTACGTCTGGCCCCGCCTGCGCCTGAGCGGTGGCCTGTACTACGACCGCGGCAGCCGGCTGGACGGGGCCCGCCAGACGCTGCCCTTCAACTATTACGTGGCGGGCGTCGGCGCCGAGGGCTGGCTTCCGCTGTACGGTCCGACCTATGGCGCCGGAAAGATCAACATGATCGCGCTGTTGGAGGATCCCTGGGTGCACGGATCGGGTCAGGTGGACGCGGGCTGGCGCCTCGCCGGCGAGGGCGGGGAGTGGCGCATCTTCGCCCGCTTTCAGCGCGTGCAGGACTACCGCTACCTGGGCGACGCCGCACACCACATGCTGCTCCTGGGCACCTCGCTGGGCCTGCCCCCTTGAGGTCGCCACCGTGAAGAGGCCCACGCGGACACCACCGCGGGCGCTGCTGCGGGCGCTGCTGCTGGCGCTGCTGCTGGCGGGTTGCGGGGCGCGCGGGCCCGTCTGGCCGGCGCCGGAGGGCACCTGGTCGGCCCCGCTCGTGGACGCCTGGCAGCCCCGGCGATTGCTGATCGAGGTCTTCGTCGAGGGGCGCGGTCCCTACCTGATGGCCGTCGATCCCGCGGTGCCCGGCGCCTCTCTGGTGACCCCGCTGGCCGCGGCCCTGGGCGTGCCGGGCGCGGGCGATCCGCAGCGGGGGCCCCGGGCGCGGGTGGCGCTGCGCTTGGGCGACCTCAGCCTCGGCGACGTGCCCGTCACGCTGATCGACCGGCCGGCGCTGGGCCACTTCTTCGAGCGACCGATCGTGGGCGTCGTCGGCGACGTGCTGCTGCGCGGCGGCGCCCTCGAGGTGGATCGCGCGGCCGGGGTGCTGCG
>CALBMW010000120.1 GCA_937896275.1 uncultured Myxococcales bacterium | reverse complement strand
GCACGTCGCGCGAATTCGCCCGCTTCACGAAGGGGCTCGCGGATCGCCCGCACAATCCCTACGCCCCGCTCCGCGCGCTGGTGCGGCCCTACATCCTGCGTCGAATGAAGACGGACCGATCCGTGATCGCCGACCTGCCCGACAAGACCGAGGTGAAAGCCTTCTGCTCGCTGTCGCGGCGCCAAGGCGCGCTCTACGCCGAGGCGGTGAGCGACCTGGCCGCGCGCCTCGAGACGGCCGACGGCATCGAGCGGCGTGGCGTGGTGCTCGCGTTCTTGATGCGCTTCAAGCAGATCTGCAACCACCCATCCCAATGGCTCGGCGACGGCGCATGGAATCCGGCGGACAGCGGGAAGCTGGCGCGGCTGCGCGAGCTCGCCGAGGTCGTCGCGTCCCGCCAGGAGAAGGTGCTGGTCTTCACGCAGTTTCGCGAGACGACCGCCCCCCTGGCGGCCTTCCTGGGCTCGGTCTTCGGGCGTCCGGGGCTGGTGCTGCACGGCGAGACGCCGGTGGCCCGGCGCGCCGAACTGGTCCGCCAGTTCCAGGAGGACGAGAGCGTCCCCTTCTTCGTGCTCTCGCTGAAGGCGGGCGGCTCGGGCCTGACCCTGACGGCCGCCTCCCACGTGGTCCACTTCGATCGGTGGTGGAACCCGGCGGTCGAGAACCAGGCGACGGACCGTGCCTTCCGCATCGGCCAGACGCGCAACGTGATGGTTCACAAGTTCGTGTGCCGCGGGACCATCGAGGAGCGGATCGACGCGCTCATCGAATCGAAGGGGCAGCTGGCGAGCGATCTGCTGGCCGCGGGCCCCGAGGCCGGTGGTGCCGAGGCGCGGCTCACCGAGATGAGCGACGACGAGCTGATGCGGATGGTCGCGCTCGACCTGAGAACCGCCATGCAGGAGGGGTGATCCGTGGCGCGCAGGACGAGCGGGCGGGGCGGCAACGACGGCGGCTGGGGCCCATACGTGTCGGTCGCCGAGAAGCGTGCGAAGGCCACGCGCGAGGCCGCGAAGCAGGCGAAGAAGAGGGGCGAGACGCCTTCGCCGGTCGTCATCGAGGGCCGGACCATCGCGCGCACCTTCTGGGGCGAGGCGTGGTGCGAGAACCTGGAGCGCTACAGCGACCTCGCGAACCGTCTGCCGCGCGGGCGCGCCTACGTGCGCAATGGATCGGTGGTCGACCTCCGGGTCCTGCCGGGCGAGGTGACGGCGCTGGTCGCGGGCTCCGAGCCGTACCGTGTCGTGGTGCGCATCGAGCCCGTCCCGGACCACCGTTGGCGCGCGCTGCGGGACGACTGTGCCGGCGCGGTCGACTCGCTCGTCGAGTTGCTCCAGGGCCGCCTGTCGAAGGCGGTGATGGAGCGCGTTTGCCGCCAGCGTGTGGGGCTGTTCCCCGCGCCGGCGGAAATCTCGATGCGTTGTTCTTGCCCCGACGGCGCCACGATGTGCAAGCACGTGGCGGCGGTGCTCTACGGCATCGGCGCGCGCCTCGACGAGCAGCCCGAGCTGCTGTTCCGGCTGCGGCGGGTGGACGAGACGGAGTTGGTCGCCCACGCGGCGGGGGGCACCGCGTTCGACGCGCGGGTGCCGGCCGCGGCCAACCGTCTGGAAGACGACGATCTGTCCGGGCTCTTCGGGGTAGAGATGGCCGAGACCATCGACACCGCGCCTCCGCGCACGCCAGTGCGAGCGGCCGCCAAGAGGTCGCGGCGCGCGCCCGTCCCTGCACCCGAGACGCCACCCGCGACACCAACGCGGCCGCCACCGGCCACGCCGCCGCTCTCGAGCGATGTGGCGAAGGGCTCCCCGGTGCGCATGCTCGCGGGCGTCCACGCCGGCCGGAGCGGCCGCGTCACATGGGTGAAGCCGCGCGGCGATCGTTTCACCTACGGGGTGACGGTCGAGACGGGCGCGGGCAAGGCGACCACGCAGGTCTCGTCGAGCAGCCTGGGACGGATGTGGGAGGTCGCCCCAGCGTGAGGCTGGGTCGGGTGCGCGCGCGATTCGAGTCGCGTGGGGCGCGCCAGCCAGGGGACCGGACCGGGGCGCTGACGGGGGTGTCTGACGGGGGTGTCGGGCACTTCTTCGGTGCCGGATCGGGGTCGATCGGGGTGCCGGGCACTTCTTCCGGATCGGGGTGCCGGATCGGGGTGCCGGGCACTTCTTCCAGGGCACTTCTTCCAGGCAGGATCGGGGTGCCGGGCACTTCTTCCGGGCACTTCTTCCAGGATCGGGGTGGGGCACTTCTTCCAGGGCACTTCTTCCAGGCCCTCCTTCCGGACCGGACCGCCGCCGGGGTCGAGCCCTGCGCCGGCGACCCGCACCCGATGGGGGATCGCCGGCCTCCACGTCCGCCTACAGCGCCGCCGCCTGCTTCACCAACTGCAGGAACGCCCGCCGGTCACCGTGGGGATCGCTGCCCAGCGCGCCCGCCGCCCACGCCATCACCTGCCGGAAGTCCGCGTCGCCCGCGTGCTCGGAGCCGCGCAGCAGCATCCCGAAGGCCGCGACCGCGGCGGCGAAGCGCAGGTCCGTCGAGGCCTGCCCGAAGGCGAGGCCAAGGTCGCGCACAGGGTAGACGTAGGGCTTGCTCGTGTCGCCGTCCGGCGCCTTGGCCCGCAGCTTGACCGTCAGCAGCTCGTCGCTCCCCGCCATGGCCGGCGGCTGTTGGTAGCGCAGCGCGTCCACCGCGGCGCCCGGCACCGAGCCACCCGCCGGCACCACCTCGTAGAGCGCCGTCACCGAGTGCCCGGACCCGATCTCGCCGGCGTCCTTGGAGTCATCGTTGAAGTCGCGGTCGGCCAGCGCCCGATTCTCGTAGCCGATCAGTCGGTAGGCGGCCACCCTCGCCGGGTTGAACTCGACCTGGATCTTCACATCCTTGGCGATGGTCACCAGCGTCCCCTGCAGCTGCCGCCCCAGCACCTTGACCGCCTCGGCGTAGGTGTCGATGTAGGCGTAGTTCCCGTTCCCACGGTCGGCCAGCTTTTCGAGCGTCGCGTCGTTCAGGTTGCCCATGCCGAAGCCGAGAACGGTGAGGAAGACCCCCGTCTGGGCCTGGGCCTGGACCAGCTGCACCAACTCGCTCTGGTTGGTCACCCCGACGTTGAAGTCGCCGTCCGTCGCCAGGATCACCCGGTTCACGCCGCCGGACACCCAGTGTCGCCGCGCCAGTTGGTAGGCCAACCCGATGCCGGCGCCCCCGTTGGTCGAGCCGCCCGCCTTTAGACGGCCCAGCGCGCGCTCGATGCGCCGTCGGTCGGAGGCGGGCGTGGGCGGCAGCACTACCCCCGAGGCGCCGGCGTACACCACGATGGCCACCCGGTCCTGTGGCTGCAGCCCGTCGAGCAGCACACGCATCGCGTTGACCAGCAACGGCAGCTTGTCGGGCTGGTTCATCGAGCCCGACACGTCGAGCAGGAAGACCAGGTTCTTGGGTCCCAGCGCGTCGGCCGCCACCTCACGCCCCTTGATCCCGATGCGCACCAGCCGTCGCTCGGGCGCCCACGGAGCCTGCGCGATCTCGACGCGCGTCGCGAAGGGCCGCCCGTCGGTCGGCGCCGGATCGTCGTACTCGAAGTAGTTGATCAGCTCCTCGAGGCGCACGACGCCCGGGGGCGGGCGGCGCCCGCTGTTCAGCATGCGGCGCACCAGGCTGTAGGCCGCGGTGTCGACGTCGATCGAGAAGGTCGACAGCGGTGTCTGCCGTGGATCGAGGAAGTCGGCCTCCTCGACGTCGTGGTCGAAGGCGTCGTGGGAAGGCTGCTCCGCGCCGCCAAGGGGCGCCCAGACGAGGTGTCGCAGCGCCACGTCCTTCGATGCGTCGGCCTTGCCGCTCGCCAGCAGGGCGAGGGTCCCTTCGCCGCCGGTCGCGGCCTGGCCCTGCGCAAGGTGGCGATCCCGCTCACGCTGCGCGAGCACCACGACCTCCGCGCCCGTCGGCGTGCCGGCGATCGTCAGTCCGGTTTGGTCCGCGCTCACGGACCACCGGGCGTGGTCCGTGCCGGTGTCGTCCCCCAGAGTGCTCGGCAGCGTGGTCACCGCGGCGGGGCCGTCGACCAACCCGTCGGCTGGCTGGCTGGGCCGCGGCGAGTCCAGCGCAGTGACGACCTGTTCGCGCAGCGCGGCGACCGCATGCGTGGGCCCGGGGGTCGGCGTCGACTTCGCGCTCACCGTCTCGCGCGGCGCCTCCCTCAGCTCCGAGCTTGCCCGCGCGGCCGGGGGCAGCTGCGACTCGTCCGCGGGGCCCCCAGGCGCCGTGGCGGGCACCGCGTCCGGGGGCGCATCGGCGCGTTCGAGCGCGAACACCATCGCCAACGCCGCGGCCGCCGCCAGCCCGCTGCCCGCGGCCATCGCCCACGCACCCCACCTGCGCCGTGGGGCCACGGGCGCCCCCACCTCCCTCGCGAAGGGCACCGCCGCCTCGCTCAGGAGCTCGCTCTCCAAAAGCGATGCAGTCTCGCGTACTTGCGCCACGAACGCGCGGGCCTCGGCGCTCTCGGCCAGCAACGCCTCGACCTCGGCACGGTCGCCCGCGTCCAGGGCGTCGAGCGCATAGGCGGTCAGCCTGGGATCCTCGCTCGGCGCGCTCATCGCTCCCCTCCCAGTTGCGCACGCACGGCCTTCAGGCCGACGTGGATCAGGTAGCCGACGTTGCCGACCGAGTGACCGGTGACGTCCGCGATCTCGCGATAGCTCAGCTGCTCTTGCAGGCGCAGGCGCAGCACCTCCTGTTGCGTCTCGGGCAGGGTGGCCAGCACGGTCAGCGCGCGCCCCACCTCTTGCCGCTGCGCCGTGGTCTCTGCCGGGGAGGCGCCCAACGCGGGCGTCGCCTCCACCGTGCTCGAGGGCTCCATGCGGACCTCCTTGCGGCGCACGTCGATGGCCGCGCGCCGGCACACCGTGTAGAGCCAGGCCGGCAGGCGGGGCGCCACCATGGCGCGGTCCGCCTCCCACATGCGCAGGAAGGTCAGCTGGACGACGTCACGGGCCCGCTCCACGTCGCCCGTGATGCGCGCCGCGAAGCGCGTCAGCGCGTCGCCGTGCAGGACCACGGCGCTCCGCACCCATGCGGCTTTCTCGGCATCGCTCACGCTGAAATCACCTCGCCGGACTGTCTACCCGGCTCTACGGGCCACCGGGGGATTTCTTGGGTCGCCCGTGAAGATCGCGCCGACTTTCGGCGGCTGGCGACTTCGGTATAGTGCGCCGCGATGACGACGCGCCAAGACGCCCCGGATCGCCCGATCCGCCTCCTCTTCCTCATCCGCACCCTGGATCGCGGCGGCGCCGCGCGTCAGCTCGCCGCGCTGGCGGGCGGGCTCGATCCGGCGCGCTTCACCGTCACCGTCGCCTCGATGTACGACGGCGGCAGCATGCGCGACGAGTTCGATCGCATCCCGCACATCGGCGTGCGCTCGCTGGCCAAGGGCGGGCGCTGGGACACCGTCAACTTCACCCGACGGCTGCGCCTCCTGCTGCGCGAGCTCAGGCCCGACATCGTGCACGGCTACATGAGCGGCGCCAACGAGCTGGCCCTTCTCGCGGGTCG
>CALBMW010000119.1 GCA_937896275.1 uncultured Myxococcales bacterium | reverse complement strand
ACAGCGCACCTTAGCGGCTCGACCCTCGCCGACGCAGCCCCAAGCGGCTTCCCACCGTGGGCCGACTCTGCTAGTCCCTGCGGTCTGATCGCCACGCCCGAGGAGCCGCCCCATGTCTCGCCGCCGCGACGCGCTGCAGTACCACGCCGAAGGCCGCCCGGGGAAGGTGGCCATCCGCCCGACCAAGCCCCTCGAGACCCAACGCGACCTCTCGCTCGCCTACACCCCGGGCGTCGCCGAGCCCTGCCTCGAGATCGCCCGCGATCCCGATCGCGTGTTCGACTACACCGCCCGCGGCAACCTGGTCGCGGTCATCACCAACGGCACGGCGGTGCTCGGCCTGGGCAACATCGGCCCGGCCGCCTCGAAGCCCGTCATGGAGGGCAAGGCCGTCCTCTTCAAGCGCTTCGCCGACATCGACGTCTTCGACATCGAGCTCAACGTGACGGACCCCGACGCCTTCGTCGAGGTCGTGGCGGCCATGGAGCCCACCTTCGGCGGCATCAACCTCGAGGACATCAAGGCCCCCGAGTGCTTCGCCATCGAGGAGCGGCTTCGGGCGCGCATGAACATCCCGGTCTTCCACGACGATCAGCACGGCACCGCGATCATCGCCGCCGCCGCCTTCGTCAACGCCCTCGAGATCGTGGGCAAGGACCCCGGCGCCGTTCGCTGCGTGTTCAGCGGCGCGGGGGCCGCTGCCCTGGCCTGCGCCCACCTCTTCATCGCGGTCGGGGTGCGCGCCGAGCACCTGATCCTCTGCGACAGCCGCGGCGTGGTGTACGCGGGCCGCACCGAGGGCATGAACCCTTACAAGGCGCGCCTCGCCGCCGACACGCCGCACCGGACGCTGGCCGAGGCGATGGTCGGCGCCGACGTGTTCGTGGGGGTCAGCGCCAAGGGCCTGGTCACGCAGGACATGGTGCGCTCGATGGCCCGCGATCCGCTCGTGATGGCCATGGCCAACCCCGATCCCGAGATCAGCTATCCCGACGCCATCGCCGCGCGAGACGACGTCGTCATGGCCACGGGTCGCAGCGATTTCCCCAATCAAGTCAACAATGTACTCGGTTTTCCCTTCATCTTTCGCGGCGCCCTCGACGTGCGCGCCACCACGATCAACGAAGAGATGAAGCTGGCGGCGGTCCACGCGCTCGCGGCGCTGGCCAAGGAGGAGGTGCCCGACGACGTCGAGGCCGCCTACCAGGGCGAGCACCTGCGCTTCGGGCGCCACTACATCATCCCCAAGCCCTTCGACTGGCGCGCCCTGCTGCGCGTCGCCCCCGCCGTGGCGCGCGCCGCCATGGACTCGGGCGTCGCCCGCCGCCCCATCGCCGACTTCGACGCCTATCGGGCGCGCCTCGAGCGCATCCTGGGGCGCGAGCGCGAGGTGATGCGCGCCGTCATGCGCAAGGCCGCCGCGGCGCCGCAGCGCGTGGTGTTCCCCGAGGGCGACGACCTCAAGATCATGCGCGCCGCCCAGCTCTGCGTGGAGGAGGGCATCGCGGCGCCGGTGCTGTTGGGCAACCCCGATCAAATCCGCGCGCTCGCGCGGGAGCACGAGGTGTCGCTCGACGGCATCGAGCTCGTCGACGCCTCGACCGACGCGCGCCTCGACCGCTATGAGCGCGCCTTCTGGGAGCTTCGGCAGCGCAAGGGCGTCACGCTGCGCGAAGCCCGGCGCATCCTGCGCAACCGCAACTACTTCGGCTCGGTCATGGTGCAGCTCGGCGACGCGGACGCGATGGTCTCGGGCATGACCCGCAGCTACCCCGACACCGTCCGCCCACCCCTCGAGGTGATCGGCCCGCGCCCGGGGGCGCGCCGCGTGGCCGGCGCCTACATCGTCATCCTGCCGGACGGGGTGAAGATCTTCGCCGACACGACGGTGAACGTCGATCCCTCGGCCGAGGCCCTCGCCGACATCGCCATCGCCACCGCCGAGATGGCGCGGCGCTTCGATCTGGTGCCCCACGTCGCGATGCTCAGCTTCAGCAACTTCGGCAGCAACAAGATGCCGCAGGCGACCAAGGTGCAGCAGGCGGTCGAGATCCTCCGCGTGCGCGCACCGGACCTCGACGTCGACGGCGAGATGCAGGTCGACGCGGCCCTCGACATGGAGCTGCGCGGCCGCCTCTTCGAGTTCTGCCGACTGGGCGCCGAGGCGAACGTGCTCGTGTTCCCCGAGCTCAACAGCGCGAACATCGGCTACAAGCTCATCAAGCAGTTGGGGGACGCCGAGCTCGTCGGGCCCGTGCTCATCGGCATGAATCGCGCGGTCAACATCCTCGAGCGCGAGTGCAGCGTGCGCACGGTGGTCAACATGGTCGCCATCAGCGTCGTCCAGGCCCAGGAGTTGGGCCCGCTGCCGAGGAGTTGACCGTGGAGCCGCTGCCGTCGGACTGGCCGACCTGGGACACGGGCCGCCTCGAGGCCGAGATCGCCGGGCACAATCGCCGCTACTGGGACGATCAGGCGCCGTCGATCAGCGACTACGACTACGACCGCCTCGTCGAGCGGTTGCGCGCGTTGGCGCCCGAGTCGCCGGTGCTGCGCGCCATGGGGCCCACCATCGGCGCCCTCGGCGCGCCGGTCGAGCACCTGGCGTCCATGCTCAGCCTCGACAAGACCTACGACGAGGACTCGCTGCAGAAGTGGGCGGCCAAGTTCGAGGGCGAGCTGGTCATGACCCCCAAGATCGACGGCCTGGCCTGCTCGATCCGCTACACCCGCGGCCGGCTGGAGGTGGCCGCCACACGCGGCAGCGGCGAGATCGGCGAGGACGTCACCATCAACATCCGCCTCTTCGACGACGTGCCGCCCCGCATCCCGGTGGACGAGACCGTCGAGGTGCGCGGCGAGGTCTTCCTGCCGCTCTCGGCCTTCCACGCGCTCGAGGGCGACTTCGCGAACCCGCGCAATACCGCGGCCGGCGCGCTCAAGCAGAAGAATCCTGATAAATTCAAGGCATTTGGCCTTCGTTTCTTCGCCTACGACGTGCTGGGCGTCCCCATCGAGACCGAGCACGAGAAGTTCGCCTGCGCCAAGGCGTGGGGCTTCGTCCCCGTGGAGCACGCGTTGGTCCGCCGCGACCAGGTGCAGGCCGGGTACGAGGCCTACGTGGCGCGCCGCGACGACTTCGACTTCGAGATCGACGGGGTGGTGTTCAAGGCCAACCGGCTCGACGAGCAGGTTCGCCTCGGCGCCACCGCGCATCACCCGCGCTACGCCATCGCCTACAAGCTCCAGGGCGAGAGCGCCACGACCGTGCTGCGGGACGTCGAGTGGTCGGTCAGCCGCAACGGCGTGCTCACGCCGGTGGGCATCGTCGAGCCGGTCAAGCTGAGCGGCGCCACCGTCACCCGCATCAGCTTGCACAACTGGGGGCTGGTCCAGAGCAAGGGGCTCAGCCTCGACGCGACGGTCGTGGCGATGAGGCGGGGCGGCGTGATCCCCTACCTCGAGGCCGTCGTGAAGCCGGGCGACCGGCCCATCGAGCCCCCGGCCGAGTGCCCCTCGTGCGGGGCCGCGGCGGAGGTCAGCGGCGATCTCGTGTGGTGCCGAAATCCTCAGGGATGTCGGGCCCAGACGATCGCGAACCTCAACCACTATGCGAAGGTCGTCGACATCGAGGGCTTCGGTCAGGTGTGGTTGGAGAAGCTCCTCGACGCGGGCGTGCTGCACGCGCCGCCGGACTTCTACCGCATCACCGCGCAGGACCTCGTCGAGTTCGATCGCATGGGCGAGACGCTCGCGGCCAAGATGGTCGCGGCGGTGGACGCGCGCCGCGCCGTGAGCCTGCCGGTCTTCCTGCAGGCTCTGGGCGTGAGGGATCTCGGGAAGACCGCCGCGACCACCCTGGCCGAGCGTTACGGCACCCTCGACGCGGTGCGAGCCGCCACGCCCGAGGCCCTCACCGAGCTGTCCAAGTTCGGCGAGTTGGTCGCGCGCCACGTGACCGAGGGCCTCGCCGAGAAGGCACACCTGATCGACGCGCTGCTCGAGCACGTCGAGGTCACGCCGGTCGCGGTGCGCGAGAAGCCACGGGGCGGGCCCCTCTTCGGCAAGTCGTTCCTGTTCACGGGCACCCTGGCGCGGATGCGCCGCGAGGACGCGCAGGACCGCGTGATCGCGCTGGGTGGGACCGCCGCGAGCGGGGTCAGCAAGAACCTCGGCTACCTGGTGGTCGGCAGCGAGGGGAAGGCCGGCAGCAAGCTCCAGAAGGCCGAGAAGGCCGGCGTGCCGGTGCTGAGCGAGGACGCCTTCGTAGAGCTGCTCGAGCGGGCTGAGGCGGAGTCCAGGGCGACTCGGTCGTCCGAGGCCCAGGCGTCCCAGGCCCAGGCGCCCGACGGCGTCGCAGGCGCTCAGTCCCCGTAATCGCGGCCCTCGAACAAGGTGCCGGGAAGGTTCAGGAAATCGCGCATGTGCTCGTCGTAGGCGCGCTGACCGGCGGCGTCGCCCAGATCGAGGCGTAGCTCGTTGATCACCTTGATGGACATCTCCATCCAGGCCTCCCAGCTCTCCTGGCAGATGTGCTCCACGATGTAGGCCCCGGCCTCGTCCTCGAAGGGTTGGAAGCTCATCCGCTGCCCGATCCGCCGGCTGCGGACGCAGCGCACCTCGCCCTCGCCCGGCTCGCGCCCGTCGTCGGCGTGGGCCGGCTCGTCCACGCCGATGAAGACGTCCGTCGAGGGCGCCGAGCCCGCCCCCTTGAGCAGGCCCTTCAGCTCGTTGGCGGGCATGAGGTCACCGCGGTTCATGGCCGCGCCGTAGCCCCGCTGCCAGGTCTCGATCGCGCCCTCCTCGTCGCCGGTCGCGTGCTGGGCCTGGCCGAGCAGCACGTAGGCCCGGGAATAGCCGTCGTTCAGTTTGAGCACGTGGCGCAGCACGTTGACCGCCTCGGCGTGTCGGTCGGCGTCGAGCAGGGCCTGGCCGAGCGCGTAATGCGCGAGGTCGTCGTCAGGGTTGGCCTTGGCCATCTTGCGGAACTGGTCGATGCGATCGTCCTGGTTCATGGGAGCCTCGTCGAGTGCGGTGTGGGTGCGGGGAGGGGACCGGGCGTCACGGGAAGTCGAAGGGCGAGGGGGGCGGGCCACCGCCGCCCAGCAGCACCACCGGGCGCTCGTCCTCGTCGAGCAGCACGGGCGCCGGCGCGAAGATGGGCGCGCTCTCGTCGGGGCCCAGCACGACCGGGGGCGTGGTCGCGGCGACCGCGGGTGGCGGCCCGGTGCGAATCACGCGCACCTGGGGGCGCTCCAGCTCGATCGTCGGCAGGGCGTCGGGCGGCGCGTGGCTGCGAATGAACGCGTTCCACTCGACGGGCGCGACCGCGTTGGTGTCGAAGCGGATGCCGAAGCCCTTCTCGGCGGTGTCGAGGCTGTCGATCGCGCGCACCACCTGGCCGCGGATCTCGAAGGACTGGCCCGTCGTCGGGTGGATGAGCCTCAGGTTGACGCGGCTGCCCACCGCCAACAGGTTGTCCGAGAGCACGAAGGTCCCGCCCTCGCTGATGTCGCGCATCTCGAAGGTCTCCAAGGCGTCGACGCCCTCCGGCCGCAGCGTGACGTTGAAGCGCGCCGGACGTCGGAGGTGGGCGCGGCGCACGGCGTCGACGGGCGGCGCGGCCTCCGGCGGCGCGGCTTCGGGCGAGCCGGCGCTTGCTC
Source organism: uncultured Myxococcales bacterium (assembly GCA_937896275.1). Taxonomy (GTDB): domain Bacteria; phylum Myxococcota_A; class Bradymonadia; order UBA7976; family UBA1532; genus JACKDN01. Next base: position 18 of record CALBMW010000119.1, on the reverse strand, counting down.
GACTACCTCTTCGGCCTC
>CALBMW010000118.1 GCA_937896275.1 uncultured Myxococcales bacterium | reverse complement strand
GACTGGGCGGCCACCTCGGACGGCGCGGTCGACGCGGCCCCCCCGGCGCCGGCCGAGGTCGCGCGCGTCGAGGCCGCGCCCCTGGGGCTCGTCGCCTTCGACGATGGCGGCTTCGAGCTGCGGTGGGGGCAAGACACGCGGCTGCGCTTCGGCCCCGGCGCCGTGCAGATGGGCGTGGTCGACCAGCTCGACGAGGCGGTGAACTACGACCCCTGGTATCTGTTCGACGGCCCCGCCTCGACCTTGCCGCGCGGCCTCACCTGGGTATCGCCCCGCGCGGCCGCCGTGACCGCCGACACCACCTCGCTGCGCTTCGCGCTCGACTACGGCGCCGTCGGGCGCGCGACCTTGACGCTCACCGTCGCCGACGGTCGTGTCGCCGCGACGCTCACGCCGCCCGACGGTCAGGTCGCCTTCTTCCGCCTGCGGCCACAGGTCGCCGACGACGAGGACTTCTACGGTCTTGGCTCGGCCCTCGACACCCCCAACCACCGCGGCAAGGTGCGCGCCCTGCAACTCGAGCTCGACCTTCACGTCGAGAGCGTCAACAACGAGGCCAACGTACCGGTGCCGCTGCTCATCGGTACGCGCGGCTGGGGTCTGTTCGTCGAGGACGACCACGCGATGGCCTTCGACGTGGCCAAGACGAGCCCCGAGCACCTCGACGTCTTCGTCGCCCGCGACCTTGATCGGGGAGCCGACCTTCGCTTCCACCTCTTCGCGGCCGACCACCCGCTCGACATCACGCGCCACTATTACGCGGTGACCGGCACGCCGCGCCTGCCGGCGCCCTGGGCCCTGGGGCCCTGGCTGTGGCGCGACGAGAATCGGGATCAGGCCGAGGTCGAGTCGGACCTCGAGACGATGCGGGCGCTCGATCTGGCGGCGACCGGCGTGTGGGTCGATCGCCCCTACGCCAGCGGCGTGAGCAGCTTCGACTTCCGACCCGAGCAGTTCCCCGCGCCGCAACAGATGATCGATCGCGCGCACGCGCTCGGCTTTCGCTTCGGCCTGTGGCACACCGCCTACGTCGGCGAGGAGCAGGAGGCGACCGCGGCGCTGCACGCCGAGGCCGAGGCGATGGGCTTCTACCCGCCGCTCTCGGGCCCCATCGTCAACAACTGGGGCCGCCTGGTCGACCTGACCAACCCCGACGCCTATGCCTGGTGGCAAGGCTTGATCCGTCGCTACACCGACATGGGCGTCGAAGGCTTCAAGCTCGACTACGTGCAAGACGTCGTGCTGGGGCTCGGGCCCTCGCGCAATCGATGGGTCTTCGCCGACGGCAGCACCGAGCGGACGATGCACAAGCGTTTCCAGTCGCTCTACCATCGCGTGTTCGCCGAGACGCTCCCGGCCGACGGCGGCTTCCTGCTGACGCGCACCGGCGTCTACGGCGATCAGGTCAACGGACCGATCATCTGGCCGGGCGATCTGGACTCGAACCTGGCCCGTCACCGAGAGCCCACCACCGACGCGCGCGGTCATGCCTTCGTGGCGGTGGGCGGCCTGCCGGCCTCGATGGTCGACGGGCTGAGCCTGGGCCCCTCGGGTTTCCCCTTTTACGGAAGCGATACAGGGGGTTATCGGCACTGCCCGCCCGACCGCGAGACCTTCACGCGGTGGTTCGAGCAGACCGCGCTGTCGTCGGTGATGCAGATCGGGACGAGCTGCAACGACGTGGCGTGGGAGTTTCGCGAGGGCAACGGCTTCGACGAGGAGATGCTCGACTGGTACCGCGCGTACACGCGGCTGCACCTGCGCCTGTGGCCTTACGCCTGGACGCTGGCTCACGCGATGGTGAGCGATGGCCGCCCCATTCAGCGCCCCTATGGTCTGCAGCACCCCGAGCTGGGCGTTCACCCGTGGGACGTCTACTTCTTCGGCGACGCGCTGCTGGTCGCGCCGGTGACGCTGCCCGGCGTCCGCGAGCGTTCGGTGCCTTTCCCGCCGGGCGACTGGTACGACTGGTGGACCGGGGAACGCATCGCCGGCGGCGTCGAGGTCATGGTGGACGCGCCGCTCGGCACGCTGCCCTTGTATCTGCGCGCCGGCGCCATCGTGCCCATGCTGCGGCCGACGATTGACACGCTCGCGCCGGTGCAGGACCTGACGGTCGACAGCTTCGCGACCGATCCGGGGCGACTGTACCTGCGCGTCGGCGCGGGGCCGGCGGGTGAGATCACGCTGTACGACGGCACGCGGATCGCGCACGCGGGGGGCCGCTATGCGATGGAGGCCGGCACCGTGTTCGCGCGCGGGGCGCAGTTCGATGTCATGGGGTTGGCGAACGCCGTGGTGGGGGATCTTCCCGAGGTGGCGGGCGCGGCGGCGCTCGACGCGGTGGACCGCGGGTGGTGGTTCGATGGCTCGACGGGGGCCCTGCACGTCCGGCTGCCGGCGGGGGAGGCTGGGTTCGACGTGCGTTGAGCGCTCGCGTCACCGCGTCGGATCGTCCGCGAGGCTCGCTTCCGCGCGCGCATGGGCCCGAAGGATGCGCCAGGCCGCGACCACCCAAACAACGAAGAGCGCCGCGAGCCCGAAGTCGACGCCCGCGTCGGCCGCCAGCGCCCCCAACCCGAGCACCAGCAGCGACGCGCCCGCCTTGGCGCCGCGGTAGCCCAGGATGTCGATGACCGCCTTGCCGCGGGCGCGCGGGCCGTAGGCCAGAGGAATGTAGAGCATCTCCTTGGTCGCGCGGAACCAGCCATAGTCCACGACCTTGGTCATCACCTTGGCGACGGCGGCGGTCACGAAGCGCGGCGCGACGAGCATCGCGCCGGCGGCCCCGCCCACCAGCAGCGGGAGCGTCAGCACCGTCACGCGCAGGCCCAGCAACGCCAGCACCGGGCCGGTGAGCACCTGGGTCGCCAACGCGCCCCATGAGATGGCTTCGTAGACCACGCTCATGGCAGCCGCCCGCTCCGTCTCGCCGGGATAGGCCGACTGCACGACGCCGTTGAAACGGTAGTCCACCAGGTTGATCACGAGCTGTGTCGTGACGACCAGCAGGAGCATCCAGCCCAGCAAGGGGATGGCGCGCACGTCGCGGAAGCCCGACCACCACGGCGGGCGCTCGGTGACCCCCGAGTCGTCGGCAGCGCGCGCCCGGATACGATCCAGCCGATGAACGCCCAGCGCGCCCGCCGCCAGGACCACCAGCAGGCCGGTCCCGGCCCAGAGCACCTCGGTGGTACTCCAACCCTGCGACAGCAGCGCGCGGGCCGCGCGGTTGCCCAGGGCGGCGCCCGTCGAGCCGGCCGCACAGAAGAGGCCGTACAGGCGCGCCGCAGAGCGCGAGGGGAAGGCCGCGTTGGCGAACATCCAGAAGGTCTCGGCGAGGACGACGATGTGGACGTCCTTCCAGATGTAGAGCGCGTAACTCGAGCCTGCGACGCCCGCCTGGCGGACCATCAGGAGCACGGCCAGCAGGGCCGCCGAGGTCAGCGATGCCACGGCGAGCAGTGGCATCAACGCGAAGCGCGAGGTCAGGCTGTTGTAACCGGCGGTGACCACGCCCGCCGTGACCGCCACGCCCAGCCACGCCCAAGGCAGCCGCTCGTAGCCGAGGTCGTGGGTGAACATCGCGTCGGTGACGGGGCGCACGACGTCGTAGTGGAAGAACATGACGAAGGCGAGGGCGCCCAGCGCGAGGCCCGTGCCGCGGGGCGCGGGGGGGTGTTCCTGGGGCAGCCGCTTCATGGCGCGCAGCATGGATCGGACCGTCCCAGGAAGCGAGCTTGACCCATCGGGCGGCTGCCCGGACCGGCGTCGGCGTTGCTCCCCGCCCGCGGCTCCCGTAGGCTGACGCGCTCGACGGCCGATCGGTTATCAGGCAGCGGATCAGGGGAGCAGCCATGGGGGAGCACGACGTTCAGCACCTCGGCGACCTGCAGCGTCGCGCGTACACCAAGCAGCTCCTCGCCGACGTGCGCGCGCTCGAGTTGCTGCTGCAGACCGATCGCTTCGACGTGGGCGTGCGACGCATTGGCGCCGAGCAGGAGATGTTCCTCGTCGACGAGCGTATGCGCCCCGCCAAGAAGGCAACCCAGGTGCTGGCGCTGGCCGATGATCCTCGGCTCACCACCGAGCTGGCGCTGTTCAACCTCGAAGGCAACCTGACGCCGCAGATCTTCGGGGGCGACTGTCTGCGGCGCATGGAGGCCGAGCTCGACGATGTGATCGACGTGGCCCGGCGCGCGGCGAGCGGCTGCGGGGCGGACGTGTTGCTGGCCGGCATCCTGCCGACGCTCGGCAAGGCCGACGTGGGGCTGGACAGCATGACGCCCAACCCCCGGTATTTCGAGCTGAATCGGGCGATGTGCCGCCTGCGCGGCGGTCGCTTCCACATGCTGATCAAGGGCCTCGACCAGTTCGAGACAACCCACGAGTCGGTCATGTACGAGGCGTGCAACACCAGCTTCCAGATTCACTTCCAGGTCGCGCCGGCCGAGTTTGCGCGTCTGTACAACCAGGCTCAAGCCATCTCGGCGCCCGTGCTCGCGGCCGCCGCCAACTCGCCCCTGTTGATGGGTCACCGTTTGTGGGCCGAGACGCGCATCGCCCTCTTCGAGCGTTCGATCGACCTGCGCTCGTCGGGCCACGCCGATCGGGGTGCTCGCCCTCGGGTGCATTTTGGCGACGCCTGGGTGCGCGAGTCGGTCCTCGAGCTCTTTCGCGACGACATCACGCGCCACCGCGCGGTGCTCTCGCTCGACATGCCCGAGGACGCGCTGGCCATCGTGCGCGGGGGCGGCGTGCCCCAGTTTCACGCTCTGCGCCTGCACAACGGCACCATCTATCGCTGGAACCGGCCATGCTACGGCGCGCAGCGCGGAGAGGACGGCGTCGAGCGCGCCCACCTGCGCATCGAGCACCGGGTGCTCCCGGCGGGGCCGACCGTGCTCGACGAGGTCGCCAACGCCGCCTTCTTCTTCGGCCTGATGGCCGCGCTGAGCGAAGAGTCGCAGCCCATCCACGAGCGCCTCGACTTCGATGCGGCCAAGGTCAACTTCTTCGCCGCGGCCCGCCACGGTCTCAAGGCGCAGTTCACCTGGATCGACGGCAAGACCCACACCGCGTCTGCCTTGATCCTCGACCACCTGCTGCCGATGGCGCGCGCGGGGCTGGCCCACGCGGGGATCGACGCCGCCGACATCGAACGCTACCTGGGGACGCTCGAGGCGCGCGTGCGCGTCGGGCAGACGGGCGCCGAGTGGGCGCTGGCGTCCTTGGCCGGCATGGGGGAGCGCGGCACGGTCGATCTACGCTTCCGACAAGTCACGTCAGCCATGCGTGAGCACCAGCGCGGTGGATCGCCGGTACACACCTGGCCCTTGGCCCAGCTCGATCACGAAGCGGGGGACGCGCTGGCGAGCTATCAGACCGCGCGCCAGATCATGGCCACCGACGTCCTCACCGTGCAGCCCGAGGACATCGTTGATCTGGCCGCGAGCGTCATGGACTGGTCGCGCGTGCGGCACATACCGGTCGAGGACGACGAGGGGCGACTGGTCGGCCTGGTGTCGCACCGCGCGCTGCTGCGGCTGGTGGCGGCGGGGCGCCTGGGCGAGGGGAGCGATCTGCCCGCGGTGTCCGAGATCATGAACACCGATCCGCTGACCGTGGGCCCGGACACGTCGACGCTCGAGGTGATTCAGCTCATGCGCGAGCGCCAGG
>CALBMW010000117.1 GCA_937896275.1 uncultured Myxococcales bacterium | reverse complement strand
GAAGCCGGCGCGGTTGTCCTCGACGTCGCCCAGGGTGATGTGCGCCTCGCCCACGATCAGCCGCACCCGCACCCGGTAGTCTCCGAGCGGGAGCACTCGGCCGGCGGGGTCGCGCACGTCCCAGCGGAGCGTATTGACGCCCACCCGCGCCGCGCCGAAGAGCACGCGATCCTCCGCGTCGTCGAAGCGGCCGTCGCCGTTGGTGTCGATGGTGATGGTGAAGGTGCCGTTGACGTTGGAGCGAAAGGAGAAGGCGCCGTCGTCCTGGCGGCCATCGCCGTCGGGGCTGACCGTCGCGGTGCCGGTCTCGTCCTCGAACCGCACGTCCGTCAGGGCCGGTTCGGGGGCGTTGGGAGCGGGATCGGGGTAGTTCAGGTAGATGCGGTGCTCGACGTCGAGTGGGTGGGACCCGTCGGGGACCGGGCGGGTCGCGCAGGCGGCGTCGGCGTCAGGATCGCCGAAGACGCACCAGCTTGCGCGGGGGTGGCCGCGGAGCCCCAGGGAGTTCGCCTGGATCGTGGTCCGCAAGCCGCGCAAATCCTGCAGATCGAGGATCGCGACGCGCCCGTTGGCGACCACGTAGAAGTCGGCCGCGGCCCCGTAGCTGGCGCGGTGGCTGGTCAGAGCCCAGGCCTTCGCGCTGACGCGACCGCCGACGACGGGCCGCCCACCGCGCTCGATGACGTCGATCTCGAAGAAGCGGGTCGAGGCCACCGGCTCGGCGGCGTCGGGCAGGGTGGGGGCCTCGCCGACGAAGTCGAAGGTCCACTGGCCTTCTTCGTTGGCGACGAGCGTGTGCCAGGCGCGGGCCTCGGGATCGGTGAAGGCGGAGCAGTAGCCGGGGGCGCCGCGGGCGACGCGGTAGGCCACCGCGCAGTAGCCGGACTCCGCGCGTGCCGTCCAGGGGCCGCCGTCGGGTCGAGCGCGGCAGGTGAAGGGCGCCACGCAGTCCAGGTCGTCCCGGCAGATGCGCTCGGTCGGGGGTGAGACGAGGATCTCGGCGCCCTCGCGCTCGGCCAGCACGGGGCGAGCGCGGTCGACGTCGTGGTCGATGGCGCGCGCGGAGCCGTCGGCGGGGCCGCAGGCGGGGCCTGTGCAATCACCGAAGACCGGCCGGGTGTCGTTGTGGCCGTCGTCGCTCGAGCAGAAGTGCAGCGTGTCGCCCAGGCGCGCGAACGCGTTGACGGGGGTGCGCCGCACGAGCCCCTGCGTCGCGTGGAGGTCACGGGTGCCCTCGGGGCGCGCGAAGGCAAGGACCGGCAACAACACGAGGCCGGTGGTCAGCAGGCTGGACCGCATTATCCCTCGGGTGTTTCGGGAGGAATGAAGCCACGCTAACCGACCCTCTCGGGACGTGTCGAGGTCGCGGGTGCATTGCGCCGCGGAGCCGGGGGCCTGCTCGCGACCGGCGCGCGTCCGTCGTCCGCGGCTGGGGCCGACGGTTGGGGTTGGGCGGTTGCGCTCGATTGTTGGGGTCGATCGTTGGGGTCGAACATACTCACTTGTCACTTGGGGCGGTCGGGCCGCCGACCGTCGCGACCCAGGGCGGCCGACTCAGGCGCCTGGCCGTGGGCACGGCGCGACCTTGCCCGGCCGTGGGCACGGCGCGACCTTGACTGTGCGGCGGGGCTGGCCCCATGTTGGCGGCGGAGGGGGAGGTGAGGGTGCTGCGATTCCGGCCGACGCTTGGCGTCCTGGTCATGATGATCGGCGTGGTGGCGCTCCTCGCGTGCGAGCACGAGACGCGTGACTATCCGCTCGACGTCGCTCGGCTGCTGCCGGACGCGGCCGCCGACGCCTTCCTCGACGGGGGGCCGGCGCCCGCCGACGCCCGGCCGCCCGAGCGCGACGCTGGCGATGGTGGCGAGGATCCGGGGGTCGATCTGGGGCCCGCCGGCGAGCCGGTGTACCGACTCACCCTGCTTCACGTGGGCAACGGGGCGTCGAGGGTGCTCCGCGACGACACGGTGGGCGGCATCGCCCGCACGGTCACCGCCGTGCGCGCCCTGCGCGCCGCCGCCGACGAGGGCCCCGGTCGTGGAACGCTCACCCTCAGCGCGGGCGGCGAGTTCGCCCCCGGCGCCCCCTTCGCGGCCAGCCTGGAGGACGGCCCGCCCTTCTACGACGCCCTGGCGCTGGCCGCCGTGGGCGCGCAGGCGATCGCGCTCGGCGCGGACAGCTTCGAGATGGGCCCCGGCGTCCTGGCCACCTTCGTCGCGAGCTTCGCAGAGCCGGTCCCGCTGCTGGCCGCCAACCTGGTCTTCGTCAGCGAGCCCCTCCTGAGCACGCTGCCCGCCGAAGGGCGCCTCGCGGCTACGGCGCTCTTCGAGACCGGCGGCGCGCGCATCGGCGTGGTGGGCGCCGCCACGGGCCACCTGGCCCAGCGCGCCTTCGCGGGCGGCGTCATCGCCCACGACGCCGTGACCGCGACCCAGGCGGCCGTCGATCGCCTGCGCTCGGATGGCATCGACAAGATCGTCCTCCTGGCTCACCTCGACGACCTCGAGGCAGATCTTGCCCTCTTGGCGGCGCTGCGCGAAGTGGACGTGATGATCTCGGGCGGCTCGTCACGCCTGCTGGCAGGACCGCGCGACGCCCTGCTCGACGGGGATCGCGCCGTTGGCCCCTATCCCCTCATCGCTCGCGACGCGCGCGGCACCACGGTGCCGGTGGTGGCGACCGCCGGGGGATGGCGCTACGTGGGACGCCTCGTGGTGGACTTCGACGCCACCGGGCGCGTCGCCGCCATCGACGCCGCGGCCTCGGGACCCATGCGCGTCGTGGGCCGGCCGGAGGAGGACGCGTCCCCCGCCGATCCCGCCATCGCATCGCAGATCGAGGCGCCGGTCGCCGCTGCCCTCGAGCGCCTCGCCCGCATCCAGGTGGCGCGCACCGAGGTCACCCTGGACGGCCGGCGCGCCAGCGTGCGCGCCGCCGAGACCAACCTCGGCGACCTCGTGGCGGACGCCCTGCGCTGGGCGGGGCGCCGCTTCGCTCTCGGCCCCGGCCGCGCGACGTCGGTGCCGGAGCCCGAGGTCGCCGTCATCGACGCGGGCAGCCTGCGGGGCGACCGCCTCTTCCGACCCGGCGCGCTGAGCGAGCGCGACACGCTCGACCTGCTGCCCCTCGGCCACAACCTGGTCATCGTGCCCGGGGTGACCCCCGCCACGCTCGAGCGCCTGCTCGAGAACGCCTTGTCGCGCGTGGAGACCGACGGCGGTCGCTTTCCCCAGGTCGCCGGCCTGAAGGTGCGCTGGGATGGCCAGACCACCACCCAGGTCACCGGGCTCGACGGGCGCGTGAGCGTCGAGGGCGCCCGGGTGCTGCGCGTCGAGCTCGAGGACGGCACCCTGATCATCGACGGTGGCCAGCCGGTCACCAACCAGACGCTCACCCTCATCACGACCGACTTCCTCGCGAGCGGCGGCGAGCAGTACCCCGTGGTGGACGCCCCCATCCCCATCGGCGTGAGCGTGCAGGGGGCCGTGCGCGACTTCCTCGCCGGCGCACTCGAGGCCCAGGTCACCGCGGCGCGCTACCCGGAGCGCGGGCTCGGCCGGCTCGAGCGGGTGCGATGAGGCCACCGCCCCCACCGCGGGTTCACCGGGTCTGCAGGTTGCCCTTCGGTCTGCTGGTGGTCGCCCTGTCGAGCGCCTCGCTCGCGCGCCCGGCGCGCGCACAGGATCTGCAAAGCTGGCAGCCGGCCGCGCTCGAGACCGATCTGCTCACCATCGAGGGCGCCCGCACCCTGTACCGCGACCGCTGGGCGGCGGCCCTCCACGTGGGCTACGGCGTCGAGCCCCTGGTCGAGCGCGACCCCGACAGCGCCATCGCGCGCCGCGTCATCGACGGCATGCTGGTCATCGAGCCGCAGATCGCCTACGGCGTCGTCGACCGGTTCATGGTCGGCCTGTCTCTTCCGATGGTCTCGTCCGGCGGCGACACGGCGATCGAGTGTCACCCGGCGGCCACGCGATGCACCCCCCGCGAGCTGGGTGGCTTCGGCCTCGGCGATCTGCGCCTGGAGCCTCGCTACCGGCTGGTCGACGGCGGGCGCGACGACCGGTGGGGGCTGACCTTCGCCCTGCCGGTGTCGCTGCCCACAGGCGACGAGGACAAGCTGCTGGGCGGCTCGTCGGTGGCGCTCACCCCCCGCCTGATCGCCGAGGCGCGGGCCTCGATTGTGCGCTTCGTCGTCAACCTCGCGTTCCGCTGGCGACCCGAGTCGGACACCTTCCAGAACATCGAGGTGGGCAACGAGGTGCTCTACGGGGGCGGCGTCCGCGTGGAGACGGGCGTGGGCAGCCTGGCCGCCCTCGTCGAGATGCAGGGCGCCTTCGCCGCCCAGTCGGTGGTCGACGATCAGGTCACCAACCCGCTCGAGGTCCTGTTCGGCCTGCGCTGGCATGACCGTACCGGGCTGCTGGTGACGGGCGGCGGCGGGGTGGGGGTGAACCCCGATCGCGGCACGCCCAAGGCCCGCGTCATGTTCGCGCTCGGCTACGAGCGGCACCCCGACGTGCCGGTGCCGCCGCCCGACCTCGGGGCGATCGACTCCGACGGCGACGGCCTCACCGACGACGTGGATCGCTGCCCGCGCGAGGCCGAGGACGTCGACGGCTTCCTGGACGCCGACGGCTGCCCCGAGCTGGACAACGACCGCGACGGCTATCCCGACGCCAGCGACAAGTGCCCGATGCGCGCCGAGGTGGTCAACGGCGTGGACGACGAGGACGGCTGCCCCGACGGCGAGGAGGATCGCGACGGCGATCGGGTGCCGGACACCCTCGATCCCTGCCCCGACGAGCCCGAGGATCGCGACGACTTCGAGGACACCGACGGCTGCCCCGAGGCGGACAACGACGGCGATCAGATCCCCGACGTGCGCGATCGCTGCCCCGACGAAGCCGAGCGCGTCAACGGCCGCGACGACGACGACGGCTGCCCCGAGGACGGCTTCGTCCAGCTCGTGGGCAAGGAAATCCAGATCCTCCAGCCCATCGAGTTCGAGCTGGGGGGGCCGATCATGCTGGCCAGCGCCAAGCCGATCCTCGACGACATCGCCGGCCTCCTCAACGCCCGCAAGGATCTGCAGCTCATCGTCATCGAGGGGCACACGGACGAGCGCGGCACGCCGAGGGACGATCTGGTGCTCAGCCGCGAGCGCGCGCGCAACGTGCGCGCCGCGCTCATCCGGCGCGGCGTCTGGCGCGGGCGGCTGGCGGCCACCGGCTACGGCAGCAGCCAGGCTCTGGCCCAGGGCGACCCGCGCAACCGGCGCACCGAGCTTCGCGTGACGACGGCCGCCCTGGCGCCCAACCTGGTGCAGGCGCTGCACATCGGCCTCGACGGCGACAACTTCGTCTTCACCTTCCGCACCACGCGCGCGGTCGATCCGACCACGGTCCGCGTGTGGCTCGACGGTCCGCGGGTGGTGGTCGTGAAGGTGCCGCAGCTCGACGTAGCGCGGGAGCTCCTGCAGTTCCAGCACCTGCTCGTCGAGCGCGTCCTGATCCTGGCAGCCGCGGGCGACGTGGACGCGGCCATCCTGCGCGTGCGGTTCAAGCGGGACGTGCCGGCGGATCTGGCCGGCCGCGTGGTCTCGGATCGCGACGCCAGCGGTGCGCTCCGCGTGACGATGCCGCCTCCATAGGAGCCTCCCCCCGCAGGTCGCTCCGCCCCCAAGTCGCTCCGCCCCGACCACGCCCGCACGGGGGACGCGGGGCCGAAGGAGAGCCCAGATGCATCACGTCGTCACCCGCCCCACGCCGCCGTTCACGGCCCTGGACGGCCGCGCCGAGGTCCATCAGGTGCCGGTCTGGCAGGACAACCTGGTGTGGTTGCTGGTGTGCACCGGCACCGGCGAGACGGCCGTGGTCGACGGGCCGGAGGCGGGCCCGGTGCTCGACTACTGCGCCGCCCACGACCTGCGCCTGACGACGGTGCTCAACACCCACACCCACTTCGACCACATCGGCATCAACCGCGACCTCGCTCAGCGCGACCTGCTCGGCGGGCTGCGCGTGGTGGGCCCGGCGCGCGTGGCGAAGGACGTGCCCGGCCTCACCGAGGCCGTCGATGACGGTGACGCGGTGCGCGTCGGCGTGCTGGAGGGCCGGGTGCTGCTCACCGAGGGCCACCTCGACGGGCACGTCTCGTACCTCTTCGGCGACGTGCTCTTCTGCGGCGACACCCTCTTCGGCGCGGGCTGCGGCTACCTCTTCGACGGCCCGCCGGCCAAGATGTACCGCAGCCTCACGCGGCTGGCCGCGCTGCCACCGGAGACGCGCGTGTGCTGCGCCCACGAGTACACCCAGGACAACCTGCGCTTCGCCTGGTCGGTCGAGCCCGACAACGCCGCGCTCGCCGGGCGCATCCGCGACGCGTGGCAGCGGCGCGCCCTCGGACACTCGACCGTCCCCTCGACCATCGCCCTCGAGCGCGCCACCAATCCCTTCCTACGCGGCGACGTCGACACCCTCCGTCAGCGCGTCGCCGCGGCCCTCCCCGGGGTCGCGATCGGGGACGACGAGGCCCTCTTCGCGGCCACCCGCGCACTCAAGGATCGCAAGGATTACAAGCAGTTGTCGGACGCGGACCTCCCGCTCTGAGCGGGTCGACAGGCTCGGCTCGCGCGTCGCCACCTTGCACGCCGTCGCGCGCCCTGCCACGCTCCGGCCTTCGATTGACCGAGGACGCTGCGTGGCGAGACGCTTCGACGAAGATCTGGACCTGGCCTCCGAGCGCCCCGACGCGGAGCGCGATGGCGGGCGGGGCGCGGCCAATGACTTCCCCGACGCCGACCGGTCCGCCGACCGCGACCGTGGCGATGACCTGGACGGCCCCGATCCCGATCTGAGCTTCGGCGCCAAGCCGGTGCGGGTGCCGCTGGCCGTGGCCTTCGTGGCGGCCGTGGCGGGCTGCTTCTTCGCCGGCACCAGCACCGCCGACTTCGTCGCCCACCTCGATCGGCAGGTGCACGCCCTGCATTGCTCGGTGGTGCCCGGCGCCAAGGCGCAGATCGGTGAGAGCGGCTGTCGCGCGGTGATGCTCAGCCCCTACAGCTCGTGGTTCCGCGAGAGCTACTGGGGCGGCATCCCGGTGGCCCTGTGGGCGCTGGCCGTCTTCGCGTTCCTGGCCTACCGCCTCGGTCACCTGACCTGGCGCGGTCAGCCGCGGCGCTCCGAGGCGGGCTTCCTGGTCGCGGCGACGCTCCTGCCGGTGCTGATGAGCGGCATCTATGGCTACCTCGCCTACGCCCAGGTCGGCGCGATTTGCACCGTGTGCGCCGGCATCTACGTGACGAGCGGGCTGACCTTCCTGGGATCCCTGGCCGCCTTGCTCATGATCGAGCGGAGTCCCACGCCCGACGTCCACGCGGTCCGGCGCTTCGGCGTCGGCGTCGCCGAGGGCTGCGGCTTCGTCTTCGCGCTCAGCCTGGTCTACCTGGCCTGGCTGCCCGACGCGGGCGGTGAGCGCGGACCCGCCGGCTGCGGCGCGCTCGTTCAGCCCGAGGACGAGGCCGGCATCATGGTCGACGTGGCGCGCGTCCCCGGCGGCAAGCCGACCATCGAGGTCCTCGATCCGCTCTGTCCCGCCTGCCGAGCCTTCGACGCGCGCCTCACCGCCAGCGGACTCGACGTGAAGCTCGATCAGCGCGCGGTCCTGTTCCCGCTCGACTCGAGCTGCAACTGGATGGTCACCGACTCGCTGCACCCCGGGGCCTGCGCGGTGAGCGAGGCCATGCTGTGCGCGTCGCCGGCGCAGGCCAAGGTCATCCTCGGGTGGGCCTTCGCCAACCAGGAGGCGCTGCTGGCCGAGGCCAAGGCGGACGAGCCGAAGCTGCGCGCCCGGCTGAAGTCGCAGTTCCCCGAGGTCGCTGGCTGCCTGGGCACCCCCGTGGCCAAGAACAAGGTGGTCAAGAGCCTGCGCTGGGCGGTGGCCAACGCGCTCCCGGTCATGACGCCGCAGCTCTTCGTGGACGGCACCCGGCTGTGCGACGAAGACACGGATCTGGGCCTCGACTACACCCTGACCCGCATGCTGCAGGGAGGTGCGCGATGAACGACGTGGCGCGCCGGGGCATCCTCGCGGTGCCGGCGCTGCTCGCCCCGCTGATGATGGTGGGCGGCTGGCTGGGGCACGCGGAGCAGCGGCTCAAGGCCAACGATCCCAGCGCCGCCGAGGCCGAGGTGGCCATCGCGAGCGTCAGCGAGGACGCCTACTGCACGCCCAAGCTCAAGTCCATCGTGCGGCGCGTGGCGGGCGCCTGCGGCCTGCTGGGCGGCGGCGGGCGCGGCTGCCAGCCCATGCAGGCCAAGAGCGTCGCGCAGCTCAGCGACGAGGACTTCAACGCGCTGTTCGTGCCGCTCGAGCAGCGCGCCCAGATCATCCAGTTCGACGCCGACCAGACCGAGATGGACGGCGCCGCGCGGGCCGCGGTCGAGAAGGCCTGGGCCGATCAGCGCGGGGCGAGCTTCTTCTTCGTGGTGGCGCGCGCGAGCCCCGACGGCAAGACCGAGTACAACGAGAAGCTGAGCGCCGATCGCGCGCAGACGGTGCTCTCGCACCTGCAGACGCGCTTCAACGACCCCGACATCGCGCGGCAGGTGGGCCTGCTGTGGCTGGGCGAGGGCTTCGCGCAGTTGGGCGAGGAGTTCTGCGGGTGGCAGCGCTCCCGGGGCACCGAGTGCACCGTCAAGGACATCAACCGCAGCGCCTTCGTAGCCTGGATCGACTGCGCGATCTGAAGGGTCGAGATCACGTGATTGACGCGCGCCGCCGGGCGCTCACCGGGACGCGGTCGGGGCCAAGGCGGCCGCCCGTCACGCTCCAAGCGCCCGTCACGCTCCACGCGGCCGTCACGACGTTCCGATCGGCGGCCGCGCTCCTTGGGCTGCTGAGCCTCGTCGCGTGCTCCGGTGGCGCCGAGGCGCCCACGCAGACCGAGGGCCGCAGCGCGGCGGTGAAGCCGGCGAAGCGCACCGGCGCGGTCAACGACACCGGCGGCTTCTGCGAGCTGGCGCACCCCGCTTCCGGCGCCGAGGCGCGCGGCTTCGCCTGGCCCGTCGAGCAGGCCCTGCCCGACGGCTCCACACCCTCGGCGAAGCTGGCCACGGATCGCTGGACCTACGTGAACGTCTGGGCCACCTGGTGCCGGCCCTGCGTCGAGGAGTTCGGGCTGCTGGCGCGCTGGGACGCCGCGCTGCAGAAGGAGGGGCGGCCGATCGACCTCCAGATGCTGTCGATCGACAAGGTCGAGGACAAGGACGCCCTCGCGAGGCGGCTGGCGACTGGCCTGCCCGGACACGCGCGCTGGCTGCGCAGCGAGGAGGACTTCGGACCCTTCCTGGACGCCCTCGGGGTCGACCGCACCGCGGCCATCCCGATCCACGCGTTGGTGGATCCTCAGGGTCACCTGCGCTGCGTGCGGGTCGGGGCGATCAGCCCGCAGGACTATGCCGCGGTGAAGTCGATCCTCGCCGGCGGCTGAGAAGATCGCGCCGCGCGGCCGCGATGCCCTACTCTGTCCCGACCCGCGGGGGAGGACAGCGTTGAGCCCGAATATTCGTCTCGTGTCGACCTTCGTGCTGGCCGCCGGTGTGCTCGCCGCGGGCCCTGCGGAGGCCCAGTTCCCCAACGGCGCGACGGTCCAACTCGAGACCGACGGCGCCTGCGATCCCGCCCTCGGCCGGGTGCGGGTCGGCATGGACGCCTACGGCGCCTCGGGCACCCACAACGCCGGCGACGTGGCCGACTTCGACCCGGCGTCGGACGCCCCCAACCTGGGCTTCGTCTCGACCGTCTACGAGTCGATGGCCTTCCTCTGCGTCGAGGGCAACGGCAGCGCCTCAGGCACCTGGCTCGAGGCCAACCGCTACGCGGGTGGCGGCGCCGTCGCCCAACTCCAGAACGGGCAGATCAACGCCACCTTCGACACCCAGGGCCTCGCGGTGGCCGCGCACTACCGCCTCGACTGCACCGTGCTGCAGCATTGCTATCGCTACACCAACACGTCGGGCCACGTGATCGACCGGGTCGCGCTGACGCAGTACATAGACGGCGATCTCTTCTTCCGGGGCGGCTTCAGCAACGACTACGGCGCCACCAGCGTGGGGGCTCCCAAGACGCTCTGGGAGTTCGACGAGGGCGACAACCCCGCCGAGCCGACCACCTATCTGGGCATCTACGGCCTCGCCCGACAGGATCCCCACCTGCACTCCTGGGAGGTCGGCGAATACCCCGAGCAGCGCGACCGCCTCGACAATTTCGGCAACACTTGCCTGGGTCTGCGCAACGACATCAACCGCAGCCGCAACGGCGTCGATGGCAACGGCGACCTGACCACGGACGCCGGCTTCGACGTCACGCTGGCCCTGCGCTTCGACGTCGGCCCGCTGCAACCCGGCGAAACGTCTGAAGAAATCTGCTACGCGGTGCAATGGGGCGTGGGCCTGCCCTGCTCGGACGAGGACGGCGATCTCATCTGCCTGCCCGACGACAACTGCCCCGAGGTGAACAACCCCGATCAGGCCGACGCGGACGGCGACGGCATCGGCGACGCCTGCGACCCCTGCGTGCTCGCGGGTGAAGAGGTGTGCAACGGCGAGGACGACGACTGCGACGGCGGCGTCGACGAGGGCTTCGGCGTGGGCGAGGCCTGCGAGACCGGCTTGATGGGCCTCTGCGGCGTCGGCGCGCGCGCCTGCGACGGCAACGGGCAGGTGCTGTGCGCCGAGACGCACCAGCCGGTGGACGAGATCTGCGACGGCGCCGACCAGGACTGCGACGGCGCGATCGACGAGGGCACCCAGAACGCGTGCGGTGGCTGCGGCGAGGCGCCGGTGGACGTGTGCAACGGGGCGGACGACGACTGCGACGGCGCCATCGACGAGGGCTACGTGGTCGAGCCCTGCCCGGCCGACGGCCTCGGGCCCTGCGGCGTCGGGATGACCGCCTGCGTCGCCGGCGCGGTGGCCTGCATGCCGCAGGCGGCGCCCGCGCCGGAGATCTGCAACGGCGTCGACGACAACTGCGACGGCGAGGTCGACGAGGGCGCCCCGGGCAGCGGCGAGCCCTGCGACACCGGGGCGTTGGGCGTCTGCGGCCAGGGCGTCGCGCGGTGCGCCGACGGCGCGCTGATCTGCGACGCGGTGGCCCAGCCCGGTGAAGAGGTGTGCGACGGCGAGGACGACGACTGCGATGGCACCGTCGACGAGGGTTTCCTGGTGGGTGGTCCGTGCGAGACGGGGTTGCCCGGCGTGTGCGGCGCCGGCACCGAGGTGTGCAGCCCCGAGGGCGTGACCTGCCGCGGCGACGTCGAGCCCACCCCGGAGGTGTGCGACGGCCTGGACAACGACTGCGACGGGACGGTGGACGAGGACGCCGACGGCGACGAGAGCTGCGCCACGGGCGATCCGGGGCGCTGCCGCACGGGCACGCTGACCTGCCTCGGGGGCGGCCCCGCGTGCGCGGGCGGGGAGGATCCCACGGCCGAGATCTGCAACGGCGAGGACGACGACTGCGACGGCACCATCGACGAGCAGGTGCGCAACGCGTGCGGGCGCTGCGGCGAGGTGCCGGTCGAGGCCTGCAACGGGCGCGACGACGACTGCGACGGCGAGATCGACGACGACGCGCCCTGCGCCGATGGGCGCCTCTGCGTGGCCGGTCGCTGCGCCGATGCCTGCATGTCCAATGAGTGCGCCGGCCGCCAGATCTGCGTCCAGGGCGCCTGCCTCGAGCGCTGCGAGGCCGTGGAGTGCCCGGCCGAGCTGAGCTGCGTCGACGGCGACTGCGTCGATCCTTGCGCCGACGTCGACTGCCCCGGCGGGCAGGTGTGCGCCGCCGGGCGGTGCGTCGCGAACGTGTGCAGCGTCGTCGGCTGCCCGGCCGGCACCCGCTGCGTCGACGAGGTCTGCGAGGAGGATCCCTGCGCGGCGGCGGACTGCGAGCAGGGCACCTTCTGCCGCGACGGCGTCTGCGTGCGCAGCTGCGCGCAGGTCAGCTGCCCCTTCGGTGAGCGCTGCTTCGACGGCGCCTGCCAGGCGCACCCCTGCGCCGAGGTGTCCTGCCCCGATGGCCAGGCCTGCCAGGACGGCGACTGCGTGGCCGATCCCTGCGCCGGCGTGACCTGCGTCGACGCCGGCGCCCAGTGCGTGGACGGCTTCTGCGTGGGTGATCCGTGCGCCGGCATCGCCTGCGGACAGGCCGAGCGCTGCGCGCTGATCGACGGCCTGCCGCAGTGCGTTTCGGATGGCATCGACGAGCCCGGCGGCGGCGATGGCCCCGACGCCGGAGACGACGGCGAGGGTGGGACCGGCGGATCGAGCGACGGCGGCCCTGGGCCGGACGACGCGGGCTCTCCCAGCAGCGGCCCGGACGCGCTGACGCCGAACTTCGACGCCAACCCCCAGCCGGGCACGGGCGCTGACGAGGGCGGGAAGGGCGGCGCCTCCTCGGGCTGCGCGTGCGACGCCCACGGGGGCGCGCCAACGAGCGGCCTGGCGCTGATGGTGCTCCTGCTCGCCCTGCGTCGGCGCCGGGCCGCGTGACGCGTTGACGGCGCCGCTCACCGGCCTGGTGCTCTCTCGGGCGGCGGCGCGCGCGGGGCCTATGAGGCGGGCGTCGTGGCGGGCATCGTCGACGTGCTCAACGTCCGGCGGTCCGACTCGGCCCCCTTTCAAGTCTTCGCCGGCACCTCGGTCGGCGCCATCAACGCCTCCTTCTATGCGGCCCACGGCGAGCAGGGCGACCTCGGAGCCGCGGCGCTCACGCAGGTTTGGCGGGATCTGCGCATCGAGGCCCACGTGCGGATCGACGCGATGCGCTTGCTGGGCGTGCGGCGCGGCCTCGCGCGGTTGCTGCGCGGCGCGTCGGCGCACCTCGGCCCGTCGGTGCTCGATCCCGCGCCGCTCGACGACGTCGTGACCCGCGCCATCCCCTGGCATCAGCTCAACGTGAACGTCGCGGACGGCACGGTGAAGGCGCTGGTGATCGCCGCGCTCGAGGTGGCCTCGGGGCGGACCACGATGTTCGCGCAGCTCGCGCCGGGCCGCACCTTCGAGCCCTCGCGGGACGTGCGGCGGCGCGTCGTGGTCGCGCAGATCAGCGCGGCCCACGTGCTGGCCTCGGCGGCCATCCCCGCGGTCTTCCCGGCGCGGCGCATCGACGGCACCTGGTATTGCGACGGCGGGCTACGCTTCAACACGCCCATCGCCCCCGCCATCCGCGCCGGCGCCGACCGGCTGGTCGTGGTGTCCCTGATGCACCGCCCCGAGGCGCCGGTCGAGGTGCCCCTCGTCGAGTACCCCAACCCCATCTTCCTGCTCGGCAAGGTGCTCAACGCGCTGCTGCTCGACCCGGTGAACTACGACCTGCAAGTGCTGGAGCGCTTCAATCGCCTGATCGAGGTGCTCGAGCAGACGCTGTCGCCCGAGGATCTCGCCCGCGTCCACGCGGTCACGCGGGCCACGCGGGGCATGGCCTACCGCCGCCTCGAGACCCTGGTCTTCCGCCCCTCGCGCGACCTGGGCCGCATGGCCTCCGACCACCTGCGCGTGCGGTCGGTGCGCAACGAGCTGGGCTGGATCGGCAGCTGGCTGCTCCGCCGCGCCGCGCGCCACGACGCCACATGGGAGGACGATCTGGCCAGCTACGTGCTCTTCGACGGCGGCTTCGCCGAGCGCCTGATGGCCGTGGGCCACGCCGACGCGCTCGCCCGCGCGGTGGACATCAGGCGCTTCTTCGGGGGCTGAGGCCACAAGGCCCCGCAGATGCTCGCCGCATCGCGTGGCAGCATCCCTCGGCCGATGCCGGCCTTGGGAGGCTGGCGCCCGGACCCAGGGTGGATGGACCCAGGGTGGATGGACCCAGGGTGGATGGACTCAGCGTGGATGGACTCAGCCTGGATGGACTCAGCCTGGATGGACTCAGCCTGGAGGGACCGGCGGGGGCGGCGGACGGTCCGGGGGTGGGCGTGGCGCGGCGTCCGCTGGCGTGGCCTCGACGAAGTCCACCCCCGGACGCAGGTCGGTGCGCACCTGAACCACCAGGGTGGAGGCTGCCTCGGCGGCGGTCGGGGCCAGACACACCAGGGCGGCGGGGGCGAGGCGGTGAACGCGCGCGGCCGGCGTCCGTGCCCCACCGTCCCCTCACTGCACGCGCCCCGTCGACTCAGGTCAAGGGCGCGGGCGCCGTTCGCGGGTCAGGGCGCCCTCGCGGCGCTGTCGCTCACCCCCGGTCGAAGCGCGTCCCCCGCGGCCACAGCCGCGCGGTGCGGTCGGTCGCGGCCAGCACCCCGGCGTGGCCCGGCACGATCTCCGCCGCGTTGCCCTCGTCCGTGTCGAGGTGCATCTCGAGGGCATAGCTGTCCTTCACGCGCACCAGCACGTCGCCGAAGGTCAGGTCGCGCCCCTCGCTGTCGATGGCCACCTCGACCACGTCCCGGTCGGTGACTCCGAAGCGCGCCGCGTCCGCGGTGGTCATGTGGATGTGTCGCCGCGCGCAGATGATGCCTTCGTTGAGCGTGAGCGTGCCGTGCGGCCCCTCGAGCGTGATCCCGGGCGTGTTGGCCACGTCGCCCGAGTCGCGCACGGGCGCGTCGAGCCCCAGGAAGAACTCGTCGGTTCGCGAGACCTCGACCTGGCAGGCCGAGCGCACGGGGCCCAGCACCCGGACGCCCTCGATCGATCGCTTGGGGCCGACGATCGTCAGCTTCTCCTCGCACGCGAACTGGCCGGGCTGGCTGAGCGGCTTGTAGGGCGTCAGCGTGTGCCCGGCCCCGAACAGTGCAAGGACCGCCTCCTGCGTGAGGTGGATGTGGCGCGCCGAGATCGCAATGGGGATGCGCAGATCCGTGGCCACGGCGTCTCGGTCGCGGCACAGATCCAGCGCCGCCCGGGCGATGGCGTGCTCCTCGTCGGTGGCCACCACGAGCAGCGCCGTCCGCGCGCGCGGTGGGCTGATCGGTGCGACCGGGTGGGCACGATCCACGCGCGCCTCGCGGTTCAGATCCTCGTCGAGCCGGGCGCCCAGGAACTCCATCCGCTGGGCCACGCGCTGACGCACCAGGGCGCTGTTCTCACCGATGCCCGCGGTGAAGATGATCGCGTCGACGCCGCCCATCACCGCCGCGTAGGCGCCGATGTACTTGCGCAGGCGGTGGCAGAACACCTGGATCGCCAGGCGGCAGCGGTCGTCGCCCTCGGCGGCCCGCGCCTCGATGTCGCGCAGGTCGTGGCCCACCCCCGACAGGCCGCGGAGGCCACTCTCGTGGTTGAGCAGGTGGTCGAGGGCGTCGGCGTCGAGCCCCTCGCGGCGCGCCAACTGGATCAGCGCGCCGGCGTCCACGTCCCCGGCGCGCGTGCCCATCACCAGGCCCTCGACGGGGGTCAGCCCCATGCTGGTCTCGACCGACCGGCCGTGCTCCACCGCGCACACGCTGGCGCCGTTGCCGAGGTGACAGGTGATCAGGCGCAGATCGCGCAGATCCTCGCCGAGCCACTCCGCCGCGCGGCCGGCCACCCATCCGTGGCTCGTGCCGTGGAAGCCATAGCGACGAATGCCGTGCTTCGCGGCCAGGTCGTGGGGCAGGGCGTAGGCGCGCGCGCGCGGGGGCAGCGTGCTGTGGAAGGCGGTGTCGAAGACCGCTACGTGGGGCACGTTCGGCAGCAGCGCGCGCGCCGCCCGGATGCCCGCGAGGTTGGGCGGGTTGTGCAGGGGCGCCAGCTCGGCCAGCCGCTCGATCGCCGCTTCGACGTCGGCGTCGATGCGAACCGGGTGACTGAAGCGCTCACCGCCGTGCACGACGCGGTGCCCGATGGCCTCGATGTGCGGGGCGCGGCCGGCCAACCGCGGCAACCAGGCCGCCAGGGCGGCGCCGTGATCCGCGTGACCGAGAGCCTCGGCTTCACCGCCGTCGAGGCGCGCGGTCGCGCCCTCGGTGCCCACGCGCTCGACGCGCAGCGAGGCGGCCCGCTCGCCCGTCTCGGGATCCACGAGATCGGCCTTGATGGACGAGCTGCCGCAGTTGATCACCAGGATGTGCATGGTCGCCTCCGCGCTGACCGGACGCGCGAAGGCTACACTGTGCGGGGGGCGGATGCAGCCAGGCGCGCGCGGTCCTTGCGTGTTTTGGGCGATGAAGGGGAGGTCGGTGCCGTACTACACCTGCCCTACTGCTGGCGGAGGAGCTGATGAGACGACGCGCGCTGATTCTCTGCGCGGTGGTGTGCTGGCTCTCGGGCTGCCTGCCGTCCTTCGAGGACGCCTGCAAGACCGACGACGACTGCCCGAACGGCGCGTGTCGCGCGGGCGTCTGTCTCTCGCGGGGCGCCACGGACAGCGCGGCGCCCGCGTTGGACACCGGGCCGGCGCAGGATCTCGGCGGCGCGGTCGACGCTGCGCCCGAACGGGACGCCGCGGCCCGGGTGGACGGCGCGACCCTTGACGGCGGGACGCCCGA
>CALBMW010000116.1 GCA_937896275.1 uncultured Myxococcales bacterium | reverse complement strand
AGCGCCTCGGGGTCGAACATACTCACTTGTCACTTAATCGCCACCACGCGCCCCCCACCCTTCACCACACGAACGGGATCAGCGCGCGGCGCTCCGGCGGGTAGTCGAGGAAGGTCTCTCGGTACCACCGATGATGGTCGCCCGCCCTGGGTCCCAGGTTGGCCGCGCCGTAGACCGCGAAGGCCAGCCCGGGCAGCGACCAGGTCATCAGGGCCCAGCCGCACCATGTCACCAACTCGCCCAGGTAGTTGGGGCACGTGACGAAGCGGTAGAGCCCCCCGCGCGGGATGCGATAGCCGGTCTCGCCCGGCGCCCGCAGGTGGATGAGCACGTGGTCCGCGTGCTGGTTCACCACCCAGCCGCCGGCGAACAGCGCTGCGCCGATCAGGAAGCGCGGATCGCTGAGCCAAACGTCCGGGTAGCGCCCCAACTCGCTGATCCACCGCGCGTTGAGCCACGCGTTGAACAGGTTGAAGCCGAAGCCCGACAGCGCCACCAACAGTGGCATCCGCTTGCCCGCGGTCCGAATGCGAAACGGAAAGACGAAGGTGCGCGGCACATAGTGGAGCATCCAAAAAGCCAAGAACATCAAGGGGATGAGCTCCCCCCGACGAGATCCCAGGGCGAAGAAAGTCCCGAAGGCGAACACCGCCGGGCTCTCCATCAGCACCCAGCCCACGCGGTTCGGCACGGTGGGGCCGAAGCCCCCGCGGGCGTGCCGGCCGTAGGGCGCCGTGATCACCTTCACGGCCACCAGCGTCACCGCCGCCAGGCCGAACATCGCCCACACCAGCAGCCGGTGCAGCGCGGCCTCCTCCACCTCAGCGCACCCCTTCGGCCCGCGCGCGCTGCCAGGCGACCGCGTCGAGGATGGACGTCGCGGTCGGCCGCGGGTCGTGCCCCAACTCGGCGCGGGCCCGCGTCGTGTCGATGTGACGGTTGGCGCGCACCGCGTGCAGCGCCTCGGCCGTGTAGAGCGGCTCGGCGCCGGTGAGCTTGCTCGCGAGCGTCACGAACGGCGCCCCCAGGCGCGCCATCCACATCGGCGACTGCCAGCGCGGCGGGGCGACGCCGTGCGCGGCCGCGGCCATCGCGCCGATGTCGGCCATCGACTGCCAATGCCCACCCAACAGGTAGTTGACCCCCGTACGCCCGCTCGCCTCGGCCGCCATCGCCCCCGCCACGACGTCGCGCACGTCCACCCAGTCGAAGCCTCCCGGCGTCATCGCCGGGATGCGCCGCCGCCCGATGAGCGCGATCAGCCTGCCCATCCGCGAGGGCTCGAAGTCCAAGGGGCCGATGACCCCCGTCGGGTTCACGATGGTCGCGTCGAGTCCATCGGCGATCACCTCGCGCAGGGTCGCCTCACCCGCCGCCTTGGAGCGATCGTAGGCCGGGTGGTGCGGCCCGGGTCGACCCGCCCCCTCGTCGATCGCCCCCTCGGTGGGCTCGAGATCGAAGGCGTGCACCGAGCTGAAGTGCACGAAGCGCCGCACGCCCGCCGCCAGGGCCGCCCGCGCCGCGTTGCGCGTGCCCTCGACGTTGATCGCGGTGACGCGGCCCCCCTGATCGCCCGTGATCGAGATGCGGGCCGCCAGGTGATAGACCACGTCGGCGCCGGCGAAGGCCCGCGCCAACGAGTCGACGTCGAGCACGTCGCCGTCCACGCGCTCCACCGCGAGCCCGTCGAGCGACGCCGCGTGCGTGTGGATGAGGGCCCTCACCCGGCGCCCCTGCTCGAGCAACGCGCGCACCAGCGTGTTGCCCACGTGCCCCGTCGCGCCGGTCACCACCGTGTACTTCATGGGCAGGGGCTACCACGGAAGTCGGCCCGTGGGAACCGTCTGGCGGACCCGCCGCCCCCTCACCCGTCGAAGCGCGCCGCCTCCGTCGCGTCGGGGCCACGCCCGCGCCACCGGAACCGCTCGACGGGCCGCCCATCCACGGCGTCCGCGGCCCAATTCCCCAGCAGGGGCGCGAACTTGAACGCGTGGCCGCTGCCGCCGGCCGCGACCACCAGGCCGGGCCGGTCGGGATCGCGGTCGATCCAGAAGTCTCCGTCGAAGGTGTCGCTGTAGAGGCACCGGCGCGCCCCCACCAGCGGCGCGTCCGCCAAGCCCGGCAGCGCGTCGCGCAGGAAGGCCCGAAACCGCCCCTCCTCAGCCCAGGGCGGCTCCCGCGGGGCGCTCGGATCGACCCGCTCCCCCGACCCATGGTGAGCCACCTTTACGATGCCCTCGTCGTTCGCCGGGAAGCCGTACCAGCCGGTGCGCGCGATGTCGGCGCCCCAGGTCACGAAACGCGGCGACCGGAAGGGCGTGGGATCGGCAGGTCGAAAGTGCAAAACCGGCTGCGCGGTGGCCCACATCACCTCGGCCAGCTGCGGTAGGAGCGCGGCCGTCCAGGCCCCCGCCGCGACGACCACCGCGTCGCCATGCACGCTCGAGCCGTCGGCCAGGCGCGCGCCGGTCACGCGCCCCGCCTCCTCCACGAGCCCGACGCAGCGCCCCGCGCGGTGCGTGACCCCCCGCGCCAGTGCCTCGCTCCAGAGCCGCGCGACCACGGCCCCCGAGGCCGCCCAGCCGCCCCGCGGGTTGAAGTAGCCGTCCGGATACCGCGTGGCCGCCCACGCGGGGAACCGCTCTGCCAGCGCGGCCGCGTCCAGCCTCTCGATGCGGTGCCCGCGCGCCTCGATCACCCGCGCGCTCTCGAACTCGAAGCCGCCCGTGGCCAGGGGCGTCCGGGCCAGGAAGGTCACGCCGTCGTCGTGGAACAGGCGCTCGCCCCACGCAGCGTTCCAGGCCGCCCAGCCGTCGAGCGCCGCCTCCATCTGCGCCGCGTAGAAGGCGTCGGCGCCGTAGTCCATGCGGATCGCCTTGCTGATGTCGGTCGACGCCGCGTCGACGTGGGGCACCGGCCCCGGCTCGACCACCGTCACCGCCGCACCCCGCGCCGCCAAGGTCCGGGCCGCGGCGGCGCCGAAGACGCCGGCCCCGACGATCACGATGGCCTTCTTCACGCGTCCCCCCCGATGCTCATTCGGCTGCCCCCCGGCTCACTCGGGGTCGCACGGCCCCTCGCAGACCGACTCCACGCGCCCCCCCACCGCCAGGAAGGCCGCCACCTGGCGCATGCCCGCGGGCACCCGCCGCACCCCCTCGTGGGTCGGACTCTCGACCGGCTCGCGGGTGGGGTAGGTGCCCGGTAGCGGCTCGGGGACGCCGAAGTCGAACTCCACCAGCGCCGATCCTTCGAAGGGCGCCTCGACCGTCTCGAGCCCCGCCACCCGGCGCGGCGCGGGCACGATGTGCCGCAGCCCCAGCGCCCGCGCGTGGACGTGACCCGCGACGGTGGGGACGCTCGCGTCACCCAGCCCCAACTGCATCAGCACCCGGTGTGCGGCCGGGGGGCCGTCGAAGGGATCGGCCGCCACGTGTCGCGCATAGCTGATGGGATCGATCCGCTCCAAGCCGTGCTGCGTCGTGATCGTCACCTTCTGCGCCTCGAGCGCGCCGGCCGTCTGCTGCTCGATGATCAGCAGGAAGGGCGCGAAGGGCGCCGCGCGGCTCATCATCAGCCCGAAGCCGGCGCCGCCCACGCTCAGGACGGCCGCGTCGAGGTCGAGCGCGGCAGCGACATAGGTGCCACCCAGGATGCCCCCCTGACTGATGCCGTAGTACCAAACGTAGTCGGGATCGTAGGTCGGCCGCCCGTCCACCTGGAAGGCGGACAGCGTCGGCAGCACCTCCTTGGCGGCGCGTGCCAGCGCCATCTGGTTGGCCATGCCCTGGTGCAGTCGCTCCACGAAGCGCAGCGCGCTCGCCGGATCGGCCCCCGCGAGATCGACGATCACCTTGCCCGCGTCGGGCCGGGACATGCCGGCCCAGTCGATGCCCACCACCACGTAGCCCTGAGCGTCGGCGAACTGCAGAGGGAAGCCCTCGATCTCACGGCGATCGCCGAAGAACCCATGGCCGAACTGCAGCAGCCCGGCCGGCGGATCCTCGGGCCCGCGCGCCAGCACGCTCGCCGGCACGAAGGCGAGGAACGGCACCTCGAGGGTGCCTCGCGCGAAGGGTCGCCCGTCGACGTCACGGCGCAGGCGCGCGCCGGGGACGTTGTCGTCGGTGAAGGCCGGCACGATCAGGCGGCCGTCGATGCGCCGGTGGCCGCCGCCGTTGGCCGGCTCGGTGACCATGTCCACGATGACCTCGGGCGGCGCCTCCGCCATGGCATCCCGCATGGCATCGCGCACCGCGCGCAGATCGGCGGTGGCGTTCGCGTCGCTGCGCGTCGTGAAGTCCCAGGCGAGCTGTAACTCCGCGCGCGCGACGCCCGCGCTCTCGAGCGGCGCGAAGACCTCGGTGGCGTAGCGCGCGGCCTCGTCGCCGGCGTCGTCGCCGTCCCTCAGGCGCCGAAAGCCCGCGGGCGGCGCGACCGCCTCGCCCGCATGGTCTCTCAGACCGCGGATGGCCACCACGTAGCGCGTCGCCGGCGCGAGCGGCTCCATGGGTCGCACGAAGAGGAGCCGCGTCGCGTCGTCGGGCGCCGCCGGATCGAGCTCGGCGAAGTGGAGCACGCGCCGCCCGCTGTCCGCCTCGAGCAGCACGGTGGGACTGTCGGGGCCCAGGCTGTCCTCCGGCGCGGGCTCGAAAAACACCAGATCCGCGTCGTCGACCCCCTGCGGAAACAGCGCCGCGATCTGCGGCAAGATCGGGAAGCCGTCGGCCGGCGCGTCGCGCGTGAAATCCACGGCCGCGCCACCGCTCGTGCGCGGCACCGCCTGCTCGGTGTAGGCCACGCGGAAGCCGGTCTCGGTCGAAGGATCGGGCGCGCGGAACACGTCGGACGGCCAGGGCAGCAGGCAGTCCCACTCGGCCGCGATGGGGTTGCAGCCCTCGGGGGACATGAACGCGTCGACGACCGCGTCGCCGGCCGCGGCGTCCCCGATCCCCGCGTCCCCGGCCGCTGCGTCGCGCGTCGACGCGTCGGTGGTCGTGGCCTCCGGTCCAGCCGCGTCGGCCGTCGCGCCATCCGACGCGACGCCCTCGGAGCCCCCATCGTCGCAGCCCATCGCCCACGCCGCGGCGGCCGCCAGCAGCCACCGCACGGTCCACGCCGTCCATCGCATCGGTCTCTCCGTTCGGCCTCGGCCGCCCCGTCACTGCCGGCCGCGTCACTGCCGGCCCCGTCACTGCCGGCGCCGTCACTGCCGGCGCCGTCACCACGAGCACCCGTGGCGGTGTCCCTTCCGACCCCGCGCATCATCGACGCGCGCCCGACGCATCACAAGCCGCTTGGGGGCAGCATCCGGCGCCGGTCCTGGGCGTCCTGGTGACGCCGCAACCGGCAGAGCAGCGGCCCGCGGCGCGGGGCAACGAGGCGCGCACCGATCACCCACGGCGCGCCAACAACCACGCCACGCCCGGCCCCACCGCCAGCACCGCGAAGCCCGTCCACAGCACGCCCGTCGCGTCCGCCAGCGCGCCCAGCGCCACCGCCGACAGCCCGTACAGCGCGCCGCGCAGTTGGCTCTCGATCGACAAGGTCGTCGCGCGCCAGGCGCCATCCATCACCTCGTCGAGCGCCGCCACGAAGAGCGGTCGCCGCGCGTTCTGCAGCGCCGCCAGGATCGCCAGCGCCGCCAGGCCGACCGGCTCGAGCCCGCACGCCAGCCCCAACGCGGTGACCGCCAACGCGACCGCCGCCGCGCCATGCGCGCGCCGAAGCGCCACCGCCGCCCCCCAGCGCGCCGCCGCGCCCAAGCCCAGGATCGACGCGCCCCCCGCCAGCACCCCGGTCGCGAAGCCATAGGCGCCCAACGCGACCGCCCCCACGCCCCCCACCACCACCAGATCGACCCGCCCCGCCGCCTGCTCGAAGAAGGGCTGCAGCCAGGCCAACGCCAACTTCACCTGACTCTCGAACAGGACCGACGGCACCAACATCGCGAGCACCCCCGGCCGCGTGAGCAGGGCCCAGGGCCGCGGGCGCGGCGCGCCGGACGCGATCGCCGCCCGCGGCACCGCGTCCAGCATCGCGGGATAGGTCGCGATCAAGGGCACGACCAGCAAGGCGGGCAGCACCGACGCCCAGAACAAGGGGGCGAAGCGGCCGGTCGACCACACCATCAGCCCGCCGCCCAGCGCCGCCACGCCGGCCGCGGTCTTCGACCACATGCGCTGCCGCGCCACCACCGAGGTCTTCTGCGCCGAGGCCCCCACCCGCCCCAACCAGTCGAGCATCAAGGCCTTGTGCGTTCCGGTCCGCAGCGCCTCGCCCACGCCCATCACCGTCACCGCGGCGGTGGCCAGGGGCAAGGGGTGCGCCGCCCCCGCCGCCCACGCCAGGCCCGCCAAGGCCACGGCGGTGACGAAGAAGGCGAGCATGAGGGTCCGCCGCCGGCCCACTCGATCGGCCACCACCGCCAGCGGCACCTCGAGCGCCATCAGCACCCACTTCTCGAGCGCCAACAGCGCCCCCGCCTCGGCCAACCCCAAGTCCAGGTCGTGCAGATAGAACAGCAGCAGGAAGGCGTCGCCGAAGCGCAGGTTGCGCAACGCGGCGTAGGTCTCGAAGCGTCGCGGGATG
Organism: uncultured Myxococcales bacterium; assembly: GCA_937896275.1. Lineage (GTDB taxonomy): Bacteria > Myxococcota_A > Bradymonadia > UBA7976 > UBA1532 > JACKDN01. The sequence goes on along the minus strand of CALBMW010000116.1, from coordinate 1,874 downwards.
CGCGGATCGAGCGGGCCGTCGTGGCCGGATTCAGCAGGCATGCAGCCTCCGTTGGGCGGGATCATGCGCGGCGGCCCACCGGACGTCGAGGGGTCGCTCGAGCCTCCCCTCGCATCGCACCCGCCCACCGGGGCATCTTGCCCGCCGCGCCGATCCAACGGCGGAGCCGACGATGACCGACCGGACGAGCAATGAGCCCACGCGGCTGGCGGGCGTGTGGTGGATCCTCGCCGCCTCGGCCTCGTTCGCGCTCATGGGCGCGCTGGTCAAGGCCGCGCGCCCCACGCTCTCGATCACGCAGATCATCTTCTGGCGTTGTGTCGTGGTCGCGGTGGTGTCTCACGGGCTGATCCGTCGCAGCGGTGCCACCCTGCGCCCCGGCCACCCAGGTCGAATGTTCGTGCGCTGCGCGGGCGGGCTCACCGCGATGTTCTGCTTCTTCTACACCATCGGGCGGCTGCCCCTCGGCACCGCCACCACGCTGCAGTACACCTCCCCCGTCTTCACCGTCCTCCTGGCCGGCCCCCTGCTCGGCGAGCGTCCCGGCCGCCGCGGGATCGGCCTCGTCGCGCTCGCCTTCGTGGGGGTGCTGCTCATCTTGCGGCCCAGCCTCTCCGTCGGCGCCCTCCCTCTGTCCACCGGCCTGCTCGGCGGCTTGCTCGCGGGCCTGGTCTACGTGGTCGTCCGCCAGCTGCGCGCCACCGATCCGCCCTCGCGCATCGTCTGGTGGTTCGCCATCTCGGGCGCCGTCCTGACTTTGCCCGTGGCCCTCGCCCAGGGTCTGCCCGCCGATCTGCGCGAGTGGCTGATCGTGGCCGGCGTGGGCCTCACCGCCACCGGCGGCCAGGTGGGCATGACGCAGGCCTATCGGGTGGAGCGTGCCTCGGTCGTCGGCCCCTTCAGCTACGCCACGGTCGTGCTGTCGACCCTGGCCGGCATGGTGGCCTTCGACGAGACCATCGAGCCCAGCGCGCTGGTCGGCACGGCTCTCTTCGTCACCGCTGGCGCGCTGCTCGCCCGCAGCGCCGCCGCGCAGGCCCCGCGGGCGCCCACGGCGCAGGCCTCCAACGCCTGAGGGCCCGCGAGCACCGCACCGAAATTTTTCCCCCACCCCAGGGCCGACTGGTGTGAAATGACCCGGTGATCACCCCCGCGCCACCCGCGCCCAGCGCACCGGCGCCCACCCTGGGCACGGTCGTCGGCGGCCGCTACCGCCTCGACCGCCTCGTCGCCCGCGACGACTTCGGCGCCCGCTTCGACGCCACCGACGTCGCGACCCGGGGCGCCGTCGCCGTGCGCTTGCTGGACCGCGTGCCCCCTCCCACGCACCGCTTCGAGGTCGAGGGCCAGCGCGTGCGCGCCCTGCAGCACGTCGCCGTGGCGCGCATGCACGGCACCTTCCGCCTCGACTCGCGCGCCGCCGGCTATGCCAGTGATCCCGCCGACGGTGAGACGCTCACCGAGCGCATCCTGCGCGGCCCCTTTCGCCTGACCGAGGTGCTGCACGTCCTCGACGGGCTCCTCGCGGCCCTCGAGGCCTGCCACGACGCCGGCGTGGTGCACCGCGACGTGCGGCCGGACAACGTGCTGCTCGGCGAGCCCGTGGCGCCCGGCCCGCCCTTGGTTCGACTCTTCGGCGCCGGCGTGGCGCAGATGTTCTCGGATCGCGCCGCGCCCGCCTTCGGCGGCGTGCTCTATGGCCACCCCCAGTTCACGGCGCCCGAGCAGTGGGTCAACCGCGCGGCGAACGCGCGGACCGATCTCTACGCCATCGGTCTGCTGGGCTACGTGATGGTGATGGGGCGCAACTTCATCGAGTCGGGTCCGCCGCTCGAGGTCTGTCGCCGCCACTTCAAGGCGCCACGCCCCACGCC
>CALBMW010000115.1 GCA_937896275.1 uncultured Myxococcales bacterium | reverse complement strand
CGGCGCCCAGGTGCTCAACGCCGAGGCGGTGGAGTGGGCGCGGCGCGAGGGCATCGAGATCCGCTGCGTCTCGACGCACGGGCCCGAGGCGCCCGGAACGCGTGTGCGCGCGGACGGCGGACTGCTGCACGCGCGCGTCGTCGCGGTGGCCGCGCACCCGGGGCTGTTCCTCCTCGAGGCCTCGGTGGCCGGGGCCCCGCCGCCGCTGGACCTGGCCGCGACGCTGGCCGCGCATGGGGCCGCCGACGCTCAGGTCTTTGCCTGGCCGGGGGGCTGGTCCGCCCTGGTGCCACGGCAGAACGTGCATGGAATCAGCGCCTTCCGTGGCGCGGTGGCGGCGCTCGACGGGGTCGACGTGCGCGAGGATCTGACGCTGGTGACGGTGGTGGGGCGGGCCTTGACCTCGTCACCGAGCGTGCTGACGCCGGCGCTCGCGGCGCTCGATGCCGCCGGCATCCCGGTCTTCGGGCAGCTCCTCGATGCGGGCCGGGTGGCCTTGCTCGTCGACGCTGGGCGCGCCGCGGAGGCGGTGGCCGGGCTGCACGAGGCGCTGATCGAGCGTGGCGCGGGCGGCGACGCCGATTGACCGTCCTGGCCCTGGGCGCCAAGATGCTGCCACCTTCCGTGTGCCGGCGGGAACATCCGAGGGCACTGCACCCGGTTGTCCCGCCGGAGCCGACTCACCAGGAGCGCCGGGTTGTTCGATCGCCGCCAGTTTCTCGCCACCGCGGGCGTCGCCACCGCGGGCGTCGCCACCGCGGGCCTCGGGCTGCTGCCTGGGCGCCGCGCGCGGGCCGCGGGCGAGGACAGCAAGGTGGGCATCGCGATCCTGCGGCACGGCACCGGCTTCGACCGCCGCCCCAACGCGGTCGAGCAGCTCATGTGGGAGACGAGCAAGCGGACGAGCATCGACGTCCGCGAAGCACCGGTCCTCGTCGACGCCGAGCATGACGAGCTCTTCCGCCACCCGCTGATCGCGTGGATCGGGGCCGGCCCCTCCGAGCCCCTGCCCTCAGCGGCCGTCGAGCACCTCGGTCGCTATCTTCGCGCCGGCGGCACCCTCTTCATCGACGACGCCTCGCCCCCTGGCGACGATCGCTTCGACGGCTGCGTGCGCCGCGAGGTCGCCCGCCTGCTGCCCGGCAATCCGCTGGTGCCGGTGGGCAACGACCACACGATCTACCGCACCTTCTTCCTGCTGCAGCGCCCCTTCGGCCGCATCGACCGCGCGGACGATCTGGAGGGGGTGCAGTTCGACGACCGCAGCCCCGTGCTGTACGGACGCAACGATCTGTTCGGCGCGTTCGGGCGCGACAGGCTCGGCAACTGGCTGATGCCGGTCGTGCCCGGTGGCGCGGGGCAGCGCGAGATGGCCTTCCGGGTGGGCATCAACCTGGTGATGTACGCCACCTGCCTCAACTACAAGCGCGATCAGGTGCACACGACCGCCATCCTTCGGCGGCGACGCTGGCGGGTCGACCCGCCTGCCCGCGAGAACCGCTGACCCATGCTGCGCGATCTGTTCGACGGGGCCGGCGAGTTCAACGCCGCCCGGCTGGTGCTGCTCTCCGCCTGGAGCCCTTGGCTGATCGCCCTGGTGGCGGTCATGTCGGTCGCGGTGGTGTACCTGGGCTGGCAGAACACGGCCGGGCAGATCGGGCGGCGGCGGCGTTTGCTGCTGGGGCTCCGGGTGGGCACGGTGCTCCTGCTGGGCGCGATCTTCCTCGAGCCCGGCGTGCGCCTCGAGCACGTCACCCGCGTTCGCAACCACGTGGTGCTGATGATCGACGCGTCCCGCAGCATGACGCTGCCCACCGACGGCGCCGAGCATCGGATCGACGCCGTCCGGGCCTGGCTGGCGAGGCAGAGCGCGACACTCGACGGCTGGCGCGAGACCCATCAGGTCGACATCTACGCGGTGAGCGATCACGCGCGGCCGGTCGGCGACGCGAACGAGATCCAGCCCCAGGGTGACGCGACCCGCCTGCTGACCAGCCTCGAGGACATCGCCGCGCGCTTCCAGCCCGAGGATCTGGCGGCGGTGGTGCTGGTGAGCGACGGCGTCGACACCGGCGCGCTCGGCGACGCGGTGGTCGTTGGGGGCGACGTGCCCCCGGCAGCGACGGCCGTGGCCCAACGCCTCGGCGCCCCGCTGCACGCCGTCTTCACCGGGCCCGACGCGCCGATCCAGGACGTGGCCATCGTCGACGTGGCCTACGACGACTTCGCCTTCGTGCGCAACGCGGTCAGCGTCGAGGCCGAGATCGCCGTCAACGGCTACGACGAGCTCCGGCTGCCGGTGACGCTGCGGCAAGGGGACGCCCTGCTGGGCGAGCGCACGCTCCAGACCGTCGGCGGCCAGCACCGCTACCACTTCGACTTCGAGTTCGTCCCCGATGAGACGGGCAAGGCGGTCTTCACCCTCGAGGTCGGTCAGGGCCCCGGCGAGCGCATCCTGGTCAACAACCGGCGCCAGTTCGTCGTGCGGATCATCCGCGACAAGATCAGGGCGCTGCAGGTGGTGGGCCGGCCTTCGTGGGACGAGCGCTTCCTGCGCAAGCTGCTGAAGAAGAACCCCAATGTCGACCTGATCAGCTTCTTCATCCTGCGCACGGGGGCCAGCATCGACGTGGCGCGGCGCGACGAGCTGTCGCTCATACCTTTCCCCACGCAGGAGTTGTTCGAGGAGCAGCTCGGCAGCTTCGATCTCATCGTGTTCCAGAACTTCACCTACCGCGGGTACCACATGGAGCAGTACCTGCCGCTCATCCGCGACTACGTCCGCAACGGCGGTGGCTTCGTGATGATCGGCGGCGATCTGAGCTTCGCGAGCGGCGGGTACGAGGGGACGGCGGTCGAGGACTTCCTGCCGGTGACCCTGCCGCGCGATCGTGCGGATCTGCTGTCGGCGGGTGACTTGGCGCCGGTGCTCACCGAGGCCGGCAAGCGCCACCCGATCACGGCGCTGAGCGTGGTGCCCGAAGAGAACGAGTCGCGCTGGAAGGCGCTGCCGCCGCTGAGCGGCGCCAACCGCGTCGGGGCGCTGCGGCCTGGGGCGCAGGCGCTGCTGGAGCATCCCACGCTGCGCGTCGAGGGGCGGCAAATGCCGGTCGTCGCGGCGCAGACCTTCGGGCGCGGCCGGGTGTTGGCGATCGCCACCGACAGCACGTGGCGCTGGGACTTCATGGCGACCGGCGCCGGTGGCGACAACCGCGACTACTACAAGTTCTGGGGCAACGCGATCCGCTGGCTGATCCGCGATCCGGCCCTCGAACCGGTGCAGGTCGAGGCTGATCGGGACCGCTACCCGCTGGGTGCGAAGGCCACCCTCTCGACGCGGGTGCTCGGGCGCGACTACCAGCCCGCGGCCGAGGTGCCGGTGAGCCTGCGCGTGGACCGCGTGTTCTTCGACGAGGGGGGCACCCAGCGACGCGAGATCGCATTCCAGGAGGCGGGGCGCACCGACGAAACCGGGCAGTACACGGCGCGCATCGATCCGCCGGCCGATGGCGCCTACTTCGTGCGCGCCACCGCGACCGTGGAGGGCGCCGACGTGTCCGACGAGGACGCCTTCGTGGTCGCACCCGATCCCGTCGAGTTGCGGCGCACCGACGCCCGGCGGGACACGCTCGAGGCGCTCACGCGGGCGGGCGGAGGCGACCTGCGCACGCTCGACGAGGGCCTCGAGGATCTGGCGCGCAACGAGCCGCGCGTCGTGAAGGTGAACCGGCGGCGCGACGTGCCGCTGTGGGCGAGCGGTTGGCTGCTGCTGGTGGCGGTGCTGCTGCCGAGCGCCGAGTGGTTTCTGCGCCGGCGATGGGGGCTTCTGTGATGAGTGATGGACCGGACGCTGGGACGGAGCGGATGAGCGAGGACCGGTTGGACCGGGTCGTGGGCGAGCTGATGGCCAGCTACGACGCGGATCTGCGCCTGGGCGAGGTGCCGGGCCTGCCGCCGCAGGAGGCGATCGTGGTGGTGGTCGAGCAGGTGCGGCGATTGCTGTTCCCCGGCTACTACGCCGACGATCAGCTGCCCGCGGCCAGCCGGCGCTACCGCGTGGGCACCTGGCTCTGCCAGCTGTACACGGATCTGGCGCGGGTGGTCTCGCGCGCGTTGGCGCACGCCACGCTGGAGCCTGGGATGGAGGCGGCGCGCCTCCGGGCGCGAGCCGTCGCCGGCGACTTCATCGACGCCCTGCCCGAGACGCGCGCTCTGCTGCGGCTGGACGCGCAGGCCGCCCTGGATGGCGACCCCGCGGCCCGCAACATCGAGGAGGTAGTGCTCACCTACCCTGGCTTCGAGGCGATCACGGTGCACCGCATCGCCCATTGGCTGGTGCAGGCGGGCGTCCCTTACGTGCCACGGGCGATGAGCGAGTGGGCGCACGCGCGCACGGGCATCGACATCCACCCGGGCGCGCGCATCGGCCGTCGCTTCTTCATCGACCACGGCACCGGGGTCGTGATCGGCGAGACCAGCGACATTGGCGACGACGTGAAGATCTACCAGGGCGTCACCCTGGGCGCGCTGTCGGTGCACCGCAGCCTGGCGGGCAACAAGAGGCACCCCACCATCGAAGACGGGGTCGTGATCTACGCCGGCGCCACGGTCCTGGGGGGCGAGACGGTGATCGGGCGCAGCGCGGTCATCGGGGGCAACGTCTGGATTGTCGGCTCGGTCCCGCCCGGCACCACGGTCACCGAGAGCCCGCCGGCCCTCGACTTTCGCGAGCCTCGGCTCCCTGAACCCTGATGAGCACCGGCGGAACGTCGTTCGGGTTTGATGGGCAAGGTCGTCCCGCGGCGACGGGCAAGGCGCGCCTCGGCGGGAAGACGCTGCCGTGCCGGGCGGCGATGGGGCAGGCCGGCATCGAGCCTGGTGGATCCCGGCCCGCTGTCGGAGCGCAGCCCGCTCGACATCGCGCCGCGCGCGGTCGCTGCAGGAGACCGACGAGCGACTCGACATCCACCGCCGAGGAGAGTTGGCGGCCGAGCGTGCGTTGAGCCGCCCGCCGACACCGCTGGGCGGCTGAAACGTGACTCGCGGGGCTATACTGCCCGCCATGAACCGCACCGTGCTCGCCGCCGCCCTGGCGCTCGTCGCCGCCGCCCTGCTGTTCTTCGTGTTCTATCGCGCGCCGAGCCGCCCGCCGGTGGTCGCGCCGCGGCCCGCGCTGCCCTCGGCGGTCGCGCCACGCCCCGATCTGGGGCCCTATCACCCGCCGCCGGTCC
>CALBMW010000114.1 GCA_937896275.1 uncultured Myxococcales bacterium | reverse complement strand
CCCCGCCGGATCGGGGGCGGCCGCGGGGAACTCCACGAGGCAGCCGGCCGCCGGCGTCAGGGCCAGGACCAGCGCCGTCAGTCGTCGAGGCGATGCGATGCGCATGGGCGGGGCCGCTGTTAGCGCACCAGCGTGGCTTTCGCAACCGCCCCGAGGTCATGCTGCGGCGATGCGGGCCACCCCCCACCTCTACGTTGGCTCGGTGGCCGCGCGCCTCGTCGCCTTGTGCCTGTTCGCCGCCACGCCGCTCGTCAGCGCCCTCATGCCCGGGGCCGTGCCCTTCGAGCGCGCCTTCCCCACCGTGGCCGCGCTGGGCCTGATCGGCTGTGCGCTGGGGATCTACGCCGCGCCGCGGCCGGGTCTGCGCGCGGCCGAGGCGGCGCTGTTCGTGGTCGGCGCCGTGGCGGCGGTGGGGTGGTCGCGCGCGCTGCTCGATCCGGGTGCGCTCCGGGTCGACGCGCTGCCCTTCGGCACCGAGCCCGTCTGGACCCGCCTGTCGGCCCTCGCCGCCTCGGGCGTGTTGTGGGAGGGGGCCGCCGCGGTGGCGGTGGGGGACGCCGAGGCGGCCCGCCGGGTGCGGCGCGGGGTGGCCTTGCTGCTCCTGCTGCTGCTGATCGATCTGCCGCCGCTGCACCTGCGGGTCTTCTTGCTCGCGCCGACCGTCGCGCAGCACCTGGGCGCGGCCGGCGTCCTCGTGGGGCTGCTGACGGGGGCCGCGCTGCACCGTGGACTCTCAGGGGCTCAGGCGTAGCGATCCGAGCACGGCCTCGATCTCGGCGGGCCCCACGACCCGCCCCCCCGCCGCCTCGACGGCGCGCCGCAGGCTGGAGGCCCCGAAGCCGCCCACGACCCACGGCACCCCCCCGCAGGCCGCGCCGTAGGCCGCCACGAGCGCGTCGCCGCCTGCCGGGATCAGCGTGACCGAGAGCCCCACCAGATCGGGCGCGAGCCGTCGCACCGCCGCCGCGAGCACCGCGGGCGGCGTGCGCGCGCCGAGCATGAACGAGCGAAAGCCCCGCTGCGCCAGGCGAAAGGCGATGCCGTAGAGCGGCAAGACGTGCTGCTCGTCGGCCCAGCAGGCGAGGATCGCGCGCCCGACCGGCCGCGCCGGCTGGGACAGGCGAAACAGGTCCTGCGCCACGCTGCGCAGGACCTCGGTGGTCAGGTGCTCCTGGGCCATGGCGTCGCCGCCGTCCTCCCACCGCTCACCGAGGGCGTGCAGCACCGGGACCATCACGCGCTCGTAGACGTCGACCGAGCCGCCCAGCAGCAGGGCGCGTCGCACCTCGGCCTCGAGCCGATCGGGATCGAAGGCGTCGATGGCGGCGAGGATGCGGTCGCAGAGCAGCCGGTAGGGGTCGAGATCGGGTGAGGGCGGATCTGCGTGGCGCTCGCCCGCCACCATCGTCGCGGCCTGCGCCGGCGCCACCCCCGCCTCCACCAGCGCGCGCAATCGGCGCACGCGCGCGATGGAGTGGTCGTCGTAGACGCGGTGGCCCTTCTCGGTGCGGTGGGGGGCGGGCACGCCGTAGCGGCGCTCCCAGGACCGCAGCGTGGACGCCGGGACGCCGGTCATCTCGGCCACGGTCTGTATGCGGTAGCTAACTGTCGTGCTCCCAGCTCCGCTCGTCGGCGGCCTCGGCGACGATGGCGTCGAAGGCGTGCCGCAGATCCCAGGCGAGCTCGGTCGCTTCCTGCTCCAGGCGCACCTCGGCCTCGTCGAGCAGGGGAGGCAGCGAGCTGCGCACGAGGGCCTCGGTGGGGCTTGCGTCCGGCGCCTCCGCCCGAGGCAGCTCGCAGGGGAGCCGCTCGAGCAGGCCGCGGGCGCAGCACAGATAGATGCGGGCGCAGCCACCGTGCGACCCGGCGTTGTAGACCGGCGCGCCGTGCGAGACGGCGAGGCTGATCACGTCGTAGGCCAGCGAGGCGGTGAGGGGGCGGCCGGCGCGGCGCAGATCCTCGAACAGCGTGTCGAGCGACTCGACGGCTTCGGCCGTGTGCCGCGCCATCAGGATACGGTCGTAGCAGCGGCGCAGGGCCCAGGCGCGGCCCTCGGCGTCCAGCTCGGGGTCGGCGTCGATGCCAGCGAGCGCGTCCACCAACTCCGTGAGCACCAGACAGAACAGCGCGTGGCCGGGCTCGGGATCCTTGGCCTCGAGATCGGCCGCGAGGCCGCGAGCGGTGTGCAGGTAGATGCGGGCGCAACCCGCCACCGAGCCTGCGTTGAAGATGGGCGCGCCGCGCTCGATCGCGAGGGCGAGGATGCCGCACACGCCCTCCACCGTCAGATCCTCAGCCTCGCGCCGGCGCCGCGCGTCGATGGCCGCGAGGGCGCGCTCCACCTCGGCCTCGTCCGCCACGCCGCCCCGGGCGCCCAGGCGCAGGAGCGCCACCACGCCCTCGACCAGCCGCTCCGCCAGGTCCCCTTCACGGGCGTCCTCGAGCCAGCCGTGGAGCCCTGCCAGCGGCAGCACCGCGGTGCCGTGCTCGATGGCTCTCCGCAGGGGGACGGTCGGCACGTCACCACAGGTGACCGCCACGCGCGCCGCCGCCCAGGCATCGCCCGCGCGAGCCCGCAAGCCGCGCTCGGCCAGCGCCTTCGTCAGCGCCTCGGCCTGGTCCAGGTTGTCGGCGTCGTGCAGCACCAGCACGTCCAGAACGGCGGCCTCCTTCATCGTCACGCTCCCCGCGCCGCCGTCGTGCGGACGGCTTGGTAGCGCGCCACCAGGCGGCGCACGACCACGTAGAACAACACGCCGTTCGCCACGCCGACCAGCGTGCCGCCGACCACCATGGGCCAGAAGATGCCCGCGAGGAAGCGGTAGCCCTGCACCACGCCGTTCCAGAAGCCCAGCGCGGCGATGCTGTCGAAGATGGCGCGGATGTCGTCGTAGCTCAGCTCGCCCCCGGTGAAGACCACGCCCAGCTTGTAGGTGGCGAAGTAGATGGGGACGATCGTCACCGGGTTGGTGATCCAGGCCATCGGAAGGCTGGCCACGACGTTGGCGCCGATGATGCGGCACACGAGCGCGCCCACGATCATCTGGACGCCCACGATGGGCTGGTACGCCACCATGGTGCCGATGAGCACGCCGAGCGCGATGCGGTGTGGGGAGTCCTGGAGGTCGAGCAGGCGGCGCCAGACACCGCGCAGGCGCTCAACGAGGCTCGGCCGGGAAGGGGCGGTCATCGGGCTTCGCGATCCTCCTGCCGGCTCTGAGGGTGATGCCCCAACGGGGCCACGGTCTAACCGACCGGGGCGGTCCGGGCCAAGGGCAAAGACGGGGCGCCTCGCCGGGTGGGCGCCCCAGCGTCCGCGCCCTGACGCGCGTTGAGCGCCCGCCGCCGGCCCGGGGCGCGGGGCGCGGGGCCCTCGGGGCGTTGGATCATGGGCGCGGACTCAACCGCGTGCAGAGGCCGATCACTGCCTGCCTCGCCCGGGCGTCGGCGGTCAGCGGTGCGCCCTCAGCCGTCAAAGGTGGGCCGTCCACTTCACCCGGCGGGCTCGCGGCCGCCGCTGACGGCTGACCGCTCGGGGCAGCGGCGATTCGGATTTGCGCCCCAATCAACTTCACCCCTGCGCGGATGTGCGGTTGTGCTAGAATTCTCGTGCAGCAGGGTGGTAATGATTCACTCCTGTGAAAATGCCCATGAAGCGATTCAGGGGCACCGTGCGGCTCGGGGACGCCCGAGACGCTTGAGGCGGTTCGGAGCGCCATGACGACCAACTTCAGCCAGCAGAACGTCAAACTGAAGGTCAAGTCGGGGCTCGGGGACGACGACCTCCTGCTGCACTCGCTGCATGGCGAGGACCGCATCTCGGGGTTGTTCCTCTACCAACTCGAGATGGTCTCCGAGAAGCCCGATATCGACATGTCGGCGGTGGTCGGCGAGCCGATGACCGCGCTGATCGCCCACGACACGGGCGAGTACGCGATCAACGGCATCGTCGCGCGCTTCGTCCAGGCCGGGACGAACCGTCGCTTCACGACCTATTACGCCGAGCTGCGGCCCTGGCTCTGGATGGCCACGCTGGTCACGGACAGCCGCATCTTCCAGGAGAAGTCGGTCACCGACATCATCGACGAGGTGTTCGGCGATCTCGGCTTCAGCGACTACAAGATCAGCGCCCAGGGCTCCTACGTCGCCCGCGAGTACTGCGTGCAGTTCCAGGAGACCTACTTCGACTTCGTCAGCAGGCTGATGGAGGACGAGGGGCTCTTCTACTATTTCGAGCACGAGGACGGGAAGCACACCCTCATCATCGCCGACGACGCCAGCGTGCACCAGCCGCGCGAGGGCCAAGGCCCCGGTCGGGTGAAGTCGCAGGACAGCACCAGCCCCGGCGAGGACATCGTCACGCACCTGGCGCTCGAGCAGCAGGTCACCGTGGGCGGCTATGCCATGGCCGACTACGACTTCGAGCATCCGGCCACGGATCTGGGGGTGAACGTCGCGGGCGAGGCGGCCGAGCGCGAGGTCTTCGAGTACCCCGGCGGCTACATGGTCAAGGGCGACGGCGAGTCCAAGGTCAAGGTACGCATCGAGGCCCAGGAGTTGCCGGCGAAGTTGGTGCGCGGCCAGAGCCACTGCCGCGGCTTCCTGAGCGGCTACAAGATGGAGGTCGCCGAGCACCTGCGCGACGACCTCAACGGCGAGTACGTCCTGCGCTGGGTCAGCCACCAGGTCAGCAAGAACCGCTACAGCAACACTTTCGAGGCCTTCCCGGCCGACGTGCCCTTCCGCCCGCAGCAGCTCACCCGCAAGCCGGTCCTCACCGGCACGCAGACCGCGGTGGTGGTGGGCAAGAGCGGCGAGGAGATCTTCACGGACAAGTACGGGCGCATCAAGGTCAAGTTCTTCTGGGACCGCAAGGGCAAGAAGGACGAGACCGCGTCGTGCTGGATCCGCGTCTCCCAGGGCTGGGCCGGCAAGGGCTGGGGCGCTTGGTATCTGCCGCGCATCGGGCAGGAGGTGCTCGTCAGCTTCATCGACGGCGACATCGACCGCCCCATCGTGACGGGCTCGGTCTACAACGCCGAGCAGACGGTGCCCTACGCGCTGCCCGGTGACGCCACCAAGTCGACCATGAAGTCCAACAGCAGCAAGGGCGGCGGCGGCTTCAACGAGATTCGCTTCGAGGACAAGAAGGACAGCGAAGAGATCTTCATCCACGCCCAGAAGGACATGAACACGGTCATCGAGAACGACATGACCCGTGAGGTCCTTC
>CALBMW010000113.1 GCA_937896275.1 uncultured Myxococcales bacterium | reverse complement strand
CCCCCGGCATGGGCGGCACCCCCGGCATGGGCGGCACCCCCGGCATGGGCGGCACCCCCGGCATGGGCGGCGACGGCGGCGCAGGCGGCGCCGTCGCGCTCGAGTGCGACGGCATCGACCTCATCGACCTCAACACGGCGGGCACCCAGGACGGCGACCTCTGGCGCGTCGGGGGCAGCACCGGCGCGCTGGACAACTTCGCGGGCAGCTGCACCACCGAGGACGGCGGCGACGCGGTCATCAAGTTCACCGCGCCCACCGCCGGCTACTGGCTGTTCAGCACGGTCGAGACGGCCGGCGACGCCGACACCCTGATCTACGCGTTCTCTGACTGCACCGACGGCTTCTCCGAGCAGGCGTGCAACGACGACGCAGCCGACACCAACAAGAGCGAGATCGCGATCGAGCTCGGCGTGGGCGAGGCGACCTACGTGATCGTCGATCTCTTCTCGGGACTGGAACCCGCGCCCTTCGTGCTCACGGCCCGTCAGGTCGAGGTCACCGCCCCCGTCCTGGAGTCGGTCGAGGCATTCTTCAACCCCGCCACGGGCGGGCTCGGCCTGCGCATCGCCGGCACCGACCCCGAGGACGACGTCGTCACCTTCGACATCGTCCTCTTCGACGCCGACGGGATCGAGCTGACCGGCGGAGAGGGCATCCCTCTGAGCGACTTCGACTTCACGCAGATGGGCGGCGCCTTCACCGGCGAGTTGGTCCTGGGGCTGCCGGATGGCCTCGAGGGCGTGGCCCGGATCAGCCTCCTGGTGACCGATCAGTACGGTCTGAGCAGCGACCCCGTCGAGGCGGCGCTCATGGCGCCGGCGGGCGGGCTGGCGCGGGGCGACACGTGCGACACCGCGCAGGTCTTCGCGCTGTGCCCCGAGACGGACGCCTGCGTCGACGCCGATGCCGCCGACGAAGCGCCAGCCACCTGCGTCGAGGCGACCGCGCCCACGGTGACGAGCGCCGAAGCCTTCATCAACGCCGAGGCGGGGCTGCTCGGCCTCCGCGTCGCGGGCATGGACCCCGAGGACAACGCCCTCCTCGTCTCGATCCTGCCCTTCGCGGGTGCGGCGCCCCTGCCGCTCGGCGACGCGGCCGGCCCCGCCGCCGCACGCCTCGCCGTCAACGCCTCGGGCGGCAGCTACACGGGCACCACCGCCGTGGCCTTCTTCGGCGCATGCTTGCCGGCCGCTCAGCAGCTCTTCGACCAGTGCGCCGGCGCGGGCGGCGACCAGCAGGGGTGTATCGACCAGGCCAACGCCCTTCTCGAGTCGTGCAGCCTCGAGCGGGCGGGGCGCGTGACCGCGGTGCAGGTGTCGGTCATCGACAGCACCGGCCGGGAGAGCGAGCCCTTCATGATCGACATGGTCAACCCGACCCCGACGGTCATGGAGAACGACGCGTGCGATCTGGCCGAGGCCCTCGGCATCTGCCCCGCGGAGCTGCTGTGCTTCAACATCGGTGAGCCGCAGGACGCGCCCATCTGCCAGCCCCCGGCGCAGCAGTGCCCCGCAGGCTGGACCGTCGTCGACATGAACGCGAACGGGGCGGGGCCGTGGTCCTACGCGGGCGACTCCAGCGCGGCCGTGAACGTCGCGGGCGGCGGCTCGTGCGGCGGCGGCGGTCCGCAGGCAGTGCACAGCTTCACCGCGCCGGCGGCCGGCACCTACACCGCCCGCGTCGCGATGGCGGTGGACGCCCGCGGCGTCGCGAACCCCGACACCCTGCTCTTCGCGCGCACGCACTGCCCGCTGCCGCAGGCGGACTACGAGTCGGCCTGCAACGACGACGTCTCACAGATGAACCTGCTGAGCGCGCTGCCCCTCGAGCTCGCCGCCGACGAGACCGCCTACATCTTCCTGGACGGCTACACCGGCAACGGCGCGCCCGGCTTCGCGGGCACCTACACCCTCGAGATCACCGGGCCCTGAGCGTCTTGCGAGGCGTGGCCTCGCGGCCCGCATCGGTGGGATGGCGCGCGAACCCCCGCGCCCGTCCGCCATGCCATCAACCCCCGTTCTCGGCCGACCCGCGCCTGCGCCTGCCGGAACTGCGCATGCCGGAACTGCGCATGCCGGAACTGCGCCTGCCGGAACTGCGCATGCCGGAACTGCGCCTGCCAGAACGGCGCCTGCCGGAACGGCGCCTACCTGCACTGCGCCTGCCGGAACGGCGCCTGTGCCGCGGCACCTTCATCCCTCGGCGCGCAACCTGCGGGCGAGGGGCTATCCTCAGCGCATGCATCGAACCTGCGCGGTCTACTGCCTTGCCCTCGCGCTGACGGCCTGTGACGACGGCGGGGCAGCGAGCACGGACGCGTCGCCGCCGCCGGCCGACGCCAGCCGCGTGTTTGGCGCCGACCGCGACGCGGCGGCGCCACCCGACGTCGGCCCGACACCCGACGCAGCGGTCGGTCCCGACGCCGCGACCCGACCCCTTGGCCGCGCCGTGCTCAACGAGGTCGACTGCCGGGGCCGCGACTTCGTCGAGATCGCCACCCGCGGCGACCAAGCCGTGGACCTCTCCGGCTGGACGATCACCGACGATCCGGGCGACCTGGGACGCGGCTTCCCACTCGGCGGCGTGCTGGCGCCCGGGGCGGTGCTCGACCTTCGACGCCAGACGTCGAGCGATGACGGCTTCACCTTCGGCATCGGCTGCGGCTCCAACACGATCACCCTGCTCGATCCCTCGGGCGCAGAGGCCGACGCGGTGGACGTGCCCGAGCAACCGGCCGCCTACACCTGGGGCCGGCTGCCGGACGCCGAGGGCGCCTGGGCGCCCACGTGGCCGTCGCGGGGCGAGCCCAACTTGCCGCCCACCGATCCGGCCGCGCCCCTCTTCGACCCCGCCCGGGTGTTCCTGCTCGACCTCACGCTGACCGCGGCGGCGCGCGCGTCGCTCGACGAAGAGCCGCGCACCGAGGTGCCCGCCACGCTGGCCTTCGACGGCGCCGAGCCCCGCCGGGTGCACCTGCGCATCAAGGGACGCTGGGGCAGCATGCGGTCGCTCGACGAGAAGGCCGCCCTCAAGCTCGACCTCGACGACCTCGATCCCGACGGCGCGCTGCTCGGGCTGACCTCGCTGACGCTCAACAACATGGTGCAGGACCCCTCCTACCTGCACGAGTGGCTGGCCTACACGATCTTCCGCGCCTTGGGCGTCGCCGCCCCGCGCGTGGGCTATGCCTGGGTGACGCTCGACGGCGAGCCCATGGGCCTCTATGCCCACGTCGAGACGCCCGACGACGCCATGCTCGACCGCTGGTTCCCCGACACCGCCCACCTCTACGAGGGCGCCTACGGGCAGGATCTGTACCCGGAGGCGGTGCGCGACTTCGAGGTCGACGAGGGCGACGCCGGCGATCGCGACGACCTCGCCACCCTCACCGAGCTGCTCGAACGGACGCCCGCGGAGCGCGCCTACGCCACCACGGCCGGCCGCGTGGACTGGCCGCAGGTGCTGGCCATGATGGTCACCGAGACCTACATCGGCCACTGGGACGGTTACGGGCCCACGCGCAACAACTACTTCCTGCACTTCGACGACGACGGCGTGCTGCGGCTGCTGCCCTGGGGCACCGACCAGACTTTCGACGCTCGACTGCCGCTGCGCGTGGGCGAGGGGCGGCTGCTGCGTCGCTGCAGCGCTGCGCCCGCCTGCCGCGCGGCCTACGACGACACGCTCGCCCGACTGCTGGGCGTCATCGACACGCTCGACCTCGAGGGCGCCATCGCCGCGCAGGCCGCCGTGCTCGAGCCTTGGATCCGCGCTGATCCACGCCCCTCCTTCCCGCCTGGGTGGGCCGCCGCAGCGCAGCGAGGCGCCGTCGACTTCCTCGTCGAGCGGCGCGCCGAGATGGGCGCCGAGCTGGGGTGCCTGCGGGGGCCGAACCCCGACCCCGATGGGGACGGCTGGGCCTGCGGCGGCGACTGCGCCCCTCGCGATCGGACCATCTTCCCCGGCGCCCCCGACCTGTGCGGCGATGGCATCGATCAGGACTGCTCGGGCGAGCCGGACGACACGCCCGACTGCCTCGTCTGCGTGCCGGCGCCGCGCGGCCCGCACGCCTACCTCATCTGTCCGTCGCGCCGCGAGTGGCAGGTGGCGCGGGCCACCTGCGTCGAGATGGGTCTCGACCTGGCGATCGCGGCAGACGCCGGCGAGCTGGCCTGGCTGAGTGACGCCGCGCGCGCCGTCTCACCGCGTGGCTACTGGCTGGGGCTGACCGACGAGGCCGCCGAGGGGGACTTCCGCTGGGTGGACGGCCAACCGGGCGACGCGCTGCCCTGGGCGCCGAACGAACCCAACGACTTCGACGGCGTCGAGGACTGCGTCGAGCTGATCGCCGAGGACGCCGTGCTCAACGATCTGCCCTGCTGGGCGGCGTCGGGGTTCGTGTGCGAGGCGCCCTGTCCCCCGGGACAAGACGAGGACGGCGACGGCGTGCCGCGCTGCGACGGAGACTGCGACGACGCCGATCCCGAGGTCGGGCGCTGCGATTGAGTTGTCGGCCGTGCCCCCCTGCGCCCCGTGACGAGGGACGGCGCCGGGCTCGCCTTCGGCTGTGGCTGGCCGCCGTCGCAGGCCTCGCGCACGGGCACCCAGCGTGGGCCACATCCGTCTCGCGGCCCCTCCGGTGACCGCTGCAGCGATCGGGCCCGTCGGGGGCGCGTCGGCCTGAACACCATAAGCCCCGTCCTTGATCCGACCTGCCCAGGCGCGGCACGGTGCGCCTTCCAAAGACGGGAGACGAGACCTCGCGCACCCTACAACTCACCGTGACGGCGGCGATCCTCACCGCATCCTGTCTGGCGAGCCGGTTGCGCTGGCTTG
>CALBMW010000112.1 GCA_937896275.1 uncultured Myxococcales bacterium | reverse complement strand
CAGTGGCAAATCGAGTCTTGCCTTCGACACCCTGTACGCCGAGGGGCAGCGCCGCTACGTGGAGAGCCTCTCCTCGTACGCCCGGCAGTTCCTCGGGCAGATGGACAAGCCCGACGTTGATGACATCGAAGGCCTGTCCCCGGCAATCTCCATCGACCAGAAGACCACCAGCCGTAACTCTCGGTCCACCGTCGGTACGGTCACCGAGATCTACGACTACCTGCGCGTGCTCTATGCGCGCGTGGGCGAGCAGCGCTGCCCGGGCTGCGGGCGGACGGTGCAGGCGATGCCGGCCCAGCAGATCGTCGAGGCGCTGCTGCGCCTGCCGGAGGGCACGCGCTACCTGCTGATGGCGCCGCTGGTCGAGAACCGCAAGGGCGAGCATCGCGACCTGATCGACGAGGTGAGGGCGGCCGGCTTCGCGCGCCTGCGGCTCAACGGCGAGGTGCTGCCGCTCGACGGCCCCATCGACATCGACAAGAAGCGCCGCAACACGATCGAGGTCGTGGTGGACCGCCTCGTGGCCCGCGACGGCGTGGCGCCGCGGCTGACCGACTCGGTCGAGACCGCGCTGCGTCGCGGGGACGGCAAGCTCGTGGTCGCCGTCACGGGCGAGGCGCAGGACCGCCTCTTCAGCGAGCAGCACTACTGCCCCTATTGCGACATCGCGTTCCCGCCCCTGTCGCCGCCGTCCTTCAGCTTCAACACGCCGCTGGGCATGTGCCGCACCTGCAACGGCCTGGGCTCGGTCATCGAGATGGATCCCGCGCGGGTCGTGCCCGACGAGACGCTGCCGATCGACGGCGGCGCCATCAAGCCGTGGCAGCGCGAGGCCTTCCACCCGGCGCTGCGCTGGATGCGCAAGGTGCTCGAGGCCGTGTGCGAGACGCTCGGCGTCGAGCCGAACGCGCCCTACTCGACGCTCACCCCGGCACAGCGCGCGGCGGTGATGCAGGGCACGGGCGACGCGACCTACACCGTGCACTTCAAGCGCGGGCGCTCGGTGCGCAAGGTGTCGGCCACCTGGGATGGCGTGATCCCGCTGATGCTGCAGCGCTGGAACAACACCGAGTCCGACGACGTGCGCCTGCGCTACGCCGAATACCTGAGCACCCTGCCCTGCCCCGACTGCCACGGCAGCCGGCTGCGGCGGGAGTCGGCCGCGGTCCAGGTGGGCGGGCGCTCGATCACCGAGGTCAACGGCCTCACGATCGGCGACGCGCGGGCCTTCCTGCAGGGCCTCGATCTCACGGGCAATCAGGCGATCATCGCCGCCGAGCTTCTCAAGGAGATCGTGGGGCGCCTGCGCTTCCTGATGGACGTCGGGCTCGACTACCTGACGCTCGATCGGCCGGGCCCCACGCTGAGCGGCGGCGAGGGGCAGCGCATCCGGCTCGCGAGCCAGATGGGCAGCGAGCTGACGGGGGTGCTCTACATCCTCGACGAGCCCTCGATCGGGCTGCACGCGCGCGACAACGGGCGCCTCATCCAGACCCTGCAGCACCTGCGCGACGTCGGCAACACGGTGCTGGTGGTCGAGCACGACGCAGAGATGATGCTCTCGAGCGACTGGCTGGTGGACTTTGGACCGGGCGCCGGGCGCGCCGGCGGGCGGGTCGTGGCGAGCGGCACGCCGGCCGAGGTGATGGCCAACCCCGCGAGCCTGACCGGGCAATACCTGTCGGGGGTCCGTCGCATCCCCCTGCCCGACGTGCGCCGGCCCTTCGACCCGGCGCGCGTCGTGCGCATCGAGGGCGCGCGCGGCAACAACTTGCAGGGCGTCGATGTCGAGGTGCCCGTGGGCCTGTTCACCTGCGTGACGGGCGTGAGCGGGGCCGGCAAGAGCACGCTGGTCAACGGCATCCTCTGGCCGGCCGCCGCGCGCGATCTCAACGGCGCCCGCTCGCAGGCCGCCGAGCACGACGCGCTGCACGGGCTCGACCACTTCGACAAGGCCATCGACATCGACCAGAGCCCCATCGGGCGCACCCCGCGCTCGAACCCGGCCACCTACACCAAGGTGTGGGACGACATCCGCAAGGTCTTCGCCACCACCCGCGAGGCGCGCGCCTATGGCTACGGCCCGGGCCGCTTCAGCTTCAACGTGAAGGGCGGCCGCTGCGAGCGCTGTGAGGGCGCCGGCGTCACCAAGGTCGAGATGCACTTCCTGGCCGACATCTACGTGCCCTGTGAGGACTGCGGCGGGAAGCGGTTCAACGAGGCCACGCTGCGCGTGCGGTACCTCGATCGCACGATCAGCGAGGTGCTCGACATGACCATCGACGAGGCGGCCGAGCTCTTCGCAAACCACCGGAAGATCAAGCAAATCCTGGGCACCCTCCAGTCGGTGGGGCTGGGCTACCCGCAGCTCGGGCAGCCCTCGACGACGCTGTCGGGGGGCGAAGCCCAGCGCATCAAGCTGAGCCGCGAGCTGGCGAAGCGCGCCACCGGGCGCACGCTGTACATCCTCGACGAGCCCAGCACCGGGCTGCACTTCGAGGACGTACGGCGCCTGCTCGAGGTGATCCAGCGGCTGGTGGACGCGGGCAACACCGTCGTGATGATCGAGCACAACATCGACATCATCAAGACGGCCGACTGGGTCATCGACCTGGGCCCCGAGGGGGGCTCGGGGGGCGGCCGCTTGGTCGCGGTCGGTACGCCCGAGGCGGTGGCCGCCGTGACCGAGAGCTACACCGGCGCTTCCCTGCGCGCGGCGCTCCCCGCGGGCGCGGCCGCGGGCTGAGCGCGCACCCGCGACATTGACGCGAACCGGCGCCGCACCGCATCTTGGGCCGGTCCACTCGAAGGGGGAATATCGGATGATCGTGGGACGCACGAGCGCGCCTCGCGCGGCGCTGGGCCCCGGCGCCGCGCTGGCGGTCGGGCTGCTTCTGTCGACGAG
>CALBMW010000111.1 GCA_937896275.1 uncultured Myxococcales bacterium | reverse complement strand
GCAATCGGTGGCGCGGGGCGCCCGGCTCATCGGGCCGGGCGCTGATCGTCCAGCGCGCGCAGCAGCCGGCCCCGCACGGCGACCGCGGCCACGGCGCCGTGATCGCGGCGGAATGCCAGGGCATCGAAGACCTCGCTGCGCGCGGCGCGTGCCCGAGGCGGCAGGTCGATGGCCACGACGTCCGCGTCGAAACCGGGCGCCAGACACCCGACCCGCGCGCCGACGCCCAGCGCCAGCGCGCCGCCGCGGGTCGCCCGCCACAAGAGGGCCTCGGCCGTGGTCGCGCTGCCGGTCAGCAGCGCGGCGTCGTAGGCCCCGGCCACGATCCGCCGCATCGAGAAGGTACGACCCGCGCCCATGTCGGTGCCGAGCCCGACGCGCAGGCCGCGCTCGAGCGGCGCGCGCAGCGGCATCAGCCCGCTGCCGAGGAAGAAGTTGCTGTCGGGGCAATGGCTCACCGCGCAGTCGAGGGCCGCCATGCGATCCCACTCGCCCGTCGACAGGTGGATGCAGTGGGCGAAGATCGACCGCGGCCCCGCCAGCCCGTGATCCGCGTAGACGCCCAGATAATCGACGCTCTGCGGAAAGGCCGTCGCCGTGGCGGCCAACTCGGCCAGGTTCTCCGACAGGTGAGTCTGCACCGGCAGCCCGCGGCGCTCCGCCAGCTCAGCAGCGCCGCGCAGCAGCGCCGCGCTGCAACTGAGCGCGAAGCGCGGCGTCACACAGAAGGCCAGCCGGCCGTCGTCGTGCCCGTGCCACCGCTCGGCCAGGCGCTCGCAGGCCTCGAGCGCCGGCCCCGCCGCCGACAGCAGTTCGGGGGGCGCGCCGCGATCCATGAGCGTCAGCCCGGCCTGCCCTCGGAGCCCATGCCGATCGAGGGCGGAGAAGAGGATCTCGGTGGCCCCCGGATCGCTCGAGCTGTACACGCTCGCGCAGGTCGTCCCCTGTGCCACCAGGGCGGCGCAGAAGTCCTCGGCCACCGCCGCGGCGTGGGCCGCCTCGCGGAACCGGGCCTCCTCCGGGAAGACCGTCGTGGCCAGCCAGTCCAGCAGCGGACCCGTGGCGCTCCCCAGCACCCGCGTCTGCGGATAATGGATGTGCGTGTCGACGAAGCCCGGCAGCCACACCGCACCCGGGCGCGTCTCGGGCACCGCGCAGCCCACGGGCGCCGCGTCCAATGAGGCAATTCGCCCGTCGGGCGCCACCACGAGCAGCCCGTCGTCGAGCACGGAGAAGCGGGGCTCGGTGGGGTGCGGGCACAGGAAGCGCCCGCGCACCGGGCCCAATGAGGCAGGCACGCGCATGCCAGGATCCTGCCCTCACCGGCGCCACAAGTGAACCCCCAACAGCATGGCCACGCGCGCACCGGACAATGATGCAAGCGCGGCCCTGGGCGGCTATGCTCCGCCGATCATGTGGATTTGCCCCGAGTGTCGATCCCTCTTCAATGAGCCGATCGGCCGTTGCCCGCGCGACGAGGCGCCCATCGCCGAGGTGCAGGCGCACCAGACCAAGGCGCGCTACCCCCTGCTCGGTAAGGTCGTCGGCGACCGCTACCACCTCATCGGCGGCCTGGGGCAAGGCGGCGTCGGCACCGTCTACCTCGCCCAGCACCTGCACCTCGAGCAGCTCTTCGCGGTCAAGTTCCTCGACCTCGAGACCCTCGGGATGGACGTCGAGCGCAACACCAAGGACGGCTATCGCCGCGACTTCATGAAGGAGGCGCGCGTCGCCTCGCTCATCCGTCACGAGTCGGTGGTGCGGGTCAGCGACTTCGGCGAGCACGACGGGCTGCCCTTCCTGGTGATGGAGTACGTGCCAGGCCCCTCGCTGCTCCAGCTCCTCGGGCAGAAGGGCCGCTTCGAGGTGCCCGAGGCCATCAAC
>CALBMW010000110.1 GCA_937896275.1 uncultured Myxococcales bacterium | reverse complement strand
CCTGGGCTACACCGATCTCACCAGCCGCCTCGCCACGACCTGCAGCCAGCTTTATGCGACCAACCTCTGCCACCTGCTCGACGACATGGGCGGCGGCGAGGGCTACCGGATCGATCACGGCGACGAGGCGGTGCGCGGCGCCCTGGTGCTCGACGGTGGGGAGTTGACGTGGCCGCCGCCGAAAGTGGAGCCGCCGCCGCCGAAGCCCGCTCCGCCGACGCCACCGCCGGCCGAGGCGCTCGAGCCGAAAGCGTCGGCCGCGACGCCGCCCAAGAAGACGGCGTGGAAGCAACCGGCGATCGGCGTGGCCCTGATCGCGATCTGGCTGGGCCTGCGCTTTGGCGTGACCGGCGAGGCCACCGACGCCTCGGGCTTCTTGCAGCACCTCACGGTCTTCATGCTGGCGTGCTTCGTCGGCTGGCAGGTCGTCTGGTCCGTCTCCGCGGCGCTGCACACCCCGCTGATGGCCGTGACCAACGCGATCAGCGGCATCATCATCGTGGGCGGCATCCTGCAGACCAGCGATCAGCTCACGGCCCCGACCTCGCTGCTCGGCGCGGCCGCCGTGCTGCTGGCCACCATCAACATCGCGGGCGGCTTCCTGGTGACCCAGCGCATGCTCAAGATGTTCCGGAAGTGAGGGAGGCGACGTGGAACAAGCGCTGCTGAGCCTCGCCTATCTGTCGTCGAGCATCCTCTTCATCATGAGCCTGCGCGGGCTCTCGAGTCAGGAGACCTCGCGTCGGGGCAACACCTACGGCATCGTCGGCATGATCGTCGCGGTCGCCGCCCTGGCCACGTCCACCGGCGTGGGCGGCTACGCGGTGCTGCTCCCGGCGCTCAGCGTGGGCGGCTTCATCGGCTACGCCATGGCGTCGCGCGTGGCGATGACCGCCATGCCCGAGATGGTGGCGCTGCTGCACAGCTTCGTGGGCGCCGCGGCGGTGCTGGTGGGCTACGCCAGCTACCTCGACTCCGAGATGCACGACGGGGGGGTGGTCTTCCTCGTCGAGGTGTTCATCGACGTGTTCATCGGCGCGCTCACCTTCACGGGCTCGGTGGTGGCCTTCCTGAAGCTGCGTGGACAGGTGAGCGGCCGGCCGCTGCTGCTGCCGGGGCGGCACGCGTTCAACCTGGCCCTGGTGGGTGGCGCGGTGGCGATGGGCGTCATCTACGCGAGCGCGCCCGGCAGCGAGGGCCTCGTCGAGTTGGCGATCATGACCGGGCTGGCCGGCGTGCTGGGGTGGCACCTGGTGATGGCCATCGGCGGGGCCGACATGCCCGTGGTGGTGTCGATGCTCAACAGCTACTCGGGGTGGACCGCCTCGGCCGCTGGCTTCATGTTGGGCAACGATCTGCTGATCATCACCGGGGCGCTCGTCGGCTCGTCGGGCGCCATCCTCAGCTACATCATGTGCAAGGCCATGAACCGCTCGATCTGGAGCGTGATCTTCGGCGGCTTCGGGGCCGCCCCCAAGAAGGCCGCCACCGGCGTCGCGCCCGAGGGCGAGGTGGCCGAGATCGAGGCGAGCGAGACGGCGGCGCTCCTCGAGCACGCCAAGTCGGTGGTGATCGTGCCCGGCTACGGCATGGCGGTGGCCCGCGCTCAGCACGCCGTGCACGACCTGACGACGCTGCTGCGCGACCGGGGCACGAAGGTCCGCTTCGGCATCCACCCCGTCGCGGGTCGCCTGCCCGGGCACATGAACGTGCTCCTGGCCGAGGCCGACGTGCCCTACGACATCGTCCTCGAGATGGACGAGATCAACGACGACCTGCCCACCACCGACGTGGTGCTGGTCATCGGCGCCAACGACATCGTGAACCCCGGCGCGCTGACCGACGAGTCGAGCCCCATCTACGGCATGCCCGTGCTCGAGGTCTGGAAGGCGGCCCGCGTGATCGTGTTCAAGCGCAGCCGCGGCACGGGCTACGCCGGCGTCGACAACCCGCTGTTCTACTACGCCAACGCGGCGCTGCTGCTCGGCGACGCCCGGGCGAGCATGGACAAGCTGGTGGCCGCGTTGAAGGGCCAGGTCGTCACCTGACGCCCATGCCGCGCCCTCTCGCCTGTCGCGGCGGACGCGGGACCACGTCGCGTCCACGGCCGCCCCAGCAGGGCGCCCCCCCGGCCTGATGGCGATCCTGCGCTGCCCGCGCTGCGCCCTGCATCAGCCGCTGTGCCTGTGCGACGCGATCGAGCCCCTCGACACGGCGACGCGGGTGGTGGTGGTCGTGCACGGCAAGGAGGCGGCGCGCACCAGCAACAGCGGTCGATTGGTGCCGATGACGCTGCGGCGCGGCGAGCTGCACCAACGCGATCCGCGCACCGGCGCGCTCGACCTCGACCTGGCGGACGACGACCGGCGCGCGGTGCTGCTCTATCCGATGGCGACCGAGGTGCTGGCCCCGGGGCCGCGGCGGCTGACGCTGGTGGTGCCGGACGGCAACTGGTCCCAGGCCCGCAAGATGGCCCGCCGGGTGCCCGGCCTGGCGGCGCTGCCGAGGGTGTGCCTGCCGCCGGGTGAGCCCTCTCGCTTCCGCCTGCGCTCACACCCCGATCCGCGGCGCGTCTCGACCTTCGAGGCGGTGGCGCGGGCGCTGGGCGTGCTCGAGGGGCCCGAGGTCGAGGCGCGGCTGCTCGAGGTCTTCGATCGGTTCGTCGAGCGGACGCTCTGGACCCGGGGGGATCTGCCGAAGGCCCTGGTGACGGGGGGGATTCCGGACGGGGGCCTCACCCCCCGATGAGCTTGGCCACCGCTTCGCCCATCATCGGCAGGCTGTCGAGCAGACGGTGTCCGTCGGCCACCGCGTAGAGGCACTTCACGCCCGCGGAGCGACGCGCGAGGGCCACGGCGTTCTCGACGGGCACCGTGTCGTCGTGCAGGCCGTGGATGATCATCGCCGGGTGGGTGATGACGACGCCGGCCTCGTCGCGGCACTGCGTCCACAGCGCGTAGGGCAGATCGACGTCGCGGCCGACGCCCTGGTGCAGGTACTGCAGCGTCCCCATCTCGGCCCACAGGCGCATCGCCTCGGCCCCGAGCTGCTCGGACCAAACGGCGTGCAGGCCCACCGCGGGCGCCATCAGCAGCAGGCGCAGGTCGCGATCGCGCCGGCGGCTGGCGGCGACGGCCGTCGCGAAGCCGCCCATGCTCGAGCCCACCAGCAGCTTCAGGTCGCGGTCCGCGTCGATGGCCTCGAGCAGCACCTGCACCTGATCTTCGAAGCGCCAGCCGCGCTCGTACATGTGGGGGGCGACGACCTCGTAGCCAAGCGCTTCGCGCAGGTAGCGCGCCTTGCGCCCGTTGGGCACGCCTTCGAAGCCATGTGCGAAGAGAGCATTCACGTCGAGCACCTCCGGGGCTGCATCCTACGCGAACGCGCCCGCGACGTCAGCGCGCGCGCGCCCAGGCCAGCGCGGCAAGCAGGGCCGTGGCCAGCAGCGGGCCGCAGATCCCGGCGGCGACGAACAGCGCGCCGAAGCCGCTCGCGGCGCGATGCAGGTGGAAGGCCTGCACCGAGGACAGCACGAAATCCGCCAGCGTGCAGCCGCTGAGGATCATCGCGAGCCTCCCCGTGAGGCCGCCGCCCCGTCGCGCCTGCTCCGCCAGCATCCCCAGGGCGAGGACCATGAGCGCGTCGAAGGCTACCCAGGCCGCCTGAATGCTCGGGCCGCCGAACCACCGCGTCCCGTCGGCCAGCGCGAGCAGGACCGTCCAAGGCACCAGCAGTGCGGCCAGCGCGTTGACGAGTTGGGCCCAGAGGCGGTTCGGCACTTGCTCGAAGAGCCGGCGCAGCGTGTCGAGGCCGAAGCTCACCAGGCCACCGCCCGCGAAGGCCGCCAGCACCGCGTGGAAGGACCAGATCCCGACCGGCCCCGGCGTGGCCACCAGGTATTGCGGCGTCCAGACGTCGGGCCGGAACCGCGCCTTGAAGCGGCGCACGCCCGCGAAGTGGTACAGCGCCCCGAGCCGCGCGTAGCACAGCCTCAGCGCGCTCCGGATCAGCCGGTGCGGTCCAGGCCCCGCCGCCACGCCGGCTAGCGGCGCCATGCCCAGCGTCACGAAGTCATCGCCCGCGGCGCGCGCGTCCTCGAGGGCCGTGTGGATCATCAGCTCGGCGGTGCCGTTGGGGGCGTCGGGCACGCGGATCACGTCCTCGAAGAACCAACCTCGACGCTGATACACCGGCACCGCGGCCAAGAAGCCGACCGCCCGGTCGCCGCACTCGGCCAGGTAGTAGCGGCGCTCCTCGGGGAAGGTGAAGGGCTCGAGGTCGACCATGAACCGCATCACGCTCATGCGTCGCGAGGCCAGCCACCGGTCCAGCACGTTCTCGATCTCGGCCCGCACGGGGCCAGGCCGCCGCGCCAACTCGTCGGCGTCCACGCGCCGCACGCGCACGCCCTTGTTGTGGGCCCGGTGCACCTGGGCCCGGAGCGATCGGCGCGTGGGCGCGTTCAGGTCGTAGCGGGCCGGATGCCAGTCCGGTGCCTCGGCGATGGCGAGCGCGTCGTGGGGCACGCCCGCCGCGCGGAGCGCCTCGACGAAGGGCGCCTCGACGCCGAAGAAGACCGCGCCCCGCCCGCGCGTCTTGGCGTCGGCCACGAAGCGCGCGGCCACCGCGGCGATGACCTCGGGCGGGCCGATCGGCGCGCCGGCCGCCACCCGGTGACGACTCGCCTCGACATAACCCACGACCGCCGGCGCCTCGGGGTCGAACCAGTAGCGGAAGCCGCGCTCGAGCACCTGGAACGAGCTGGGCCCTCGCGCGTGCGCCCGCAGAATCGACAGCGCCCGGGCCCGGTCGGGGTCGGGGTCGGGGCTGTGCCAGCGATCCGCGTCGGGGGGTCGGTCGGCCACGGGCGCCAGTGTGGGCGCCCTCCGGCCACAAACGCCAGAAACCCAAGCAAGACGCGGGTCCGGGGCAAATTGACGGTCGGTGGGGGGTGGGTTAGCGTGCGATACGCACCCTTCCCGACAGGCGCGAGACGATGCGGATCCTCATCATCGACAGCGACATCGACTTCAGCGAGCAGCTTCGCGATCTGTGCGCCGGCCTGGGGTTGGAGGCCGAGACGGTCGCCGACGGCAACGAAGGCATCCAGCTGGCGCAGCTCGACCAACCCTCGGCCGTGATGTTGGGCCTCATCGACGTCAAGGGGTCCGGCTACGGCTTGTGCAGCAAGCTGCGGCGGCGCGTGCCCGACGTGCCGGTGGTGTTGGTCATCGACGGTGACGAGGAGGGGTCCGAGCGGCTCGAGCGCCATCGGGCGCTGCGCACGCGCGCAGACGCCTACATCGTGCGACCCTTCCCGGCGCACCGCTTGGTCGAGCTCCTGACCCAGCTGCTTCGCACGCCGCTCGGCGCCCCGGTGGATCCGGACGCCGAGATCGGCGTTCAGCACCGGCGCGCGGACGACTCGCTGCTCGGGGGCAGCCTCTTCGATCCGGACGAGCTCGCCGAGATCGAGGCCGAGGCCGATCAGGCCTTCGAGTCGCTGGTCATGCACGACGACCCCGAGCCGCCGCCGGCCCTCGAGGTGGGCGACGAGGATCTGGTCGAGTCCTACGAGGCCGACGAGGACGGCACGATGGTGCTGGATCTCAACCCGGCGGCTCTGGAGGCGGCCTTGCGCGAGGCGCAGCCCGTCGCCGACGACGCGATGGACTTCGGGGAGGAGCCCTTCTCCGGCGCCCACCTGGAGGTGCTTCAGGCCCCACCAGGCCTGGACGCGCTGCACCCCCCACCGGGGCTCGACGACGACATCGTCGCCACGGCGCCGGCCGAGCCCTTCCCCGCCCGCGTGGCCCTCGAGCCCACGCCGACCCCGGCGCCCGATGATGGGTTCGACGCGCATCACGCCGCGCCGAGCTTCGTCGAGGAGCCCTCGCAGACCCCCGTACCCGAGGATCCCGAGCCCGATGATCTGGAGGCGTCGCTGGCGCCCGCGCCCGAGCCGATCCCACCGCCGCGGGCGCCGGAGCCCGCGCGTGAGTCGGGCGGCGGCGATCGGGCGTTGCGCACCTTGCGATCGCAGGTGATCGAGCTGCAGCAGCAGCTCAAGCTGGCGCGCGAGGAGCTGGGCCGCTGGCAGACCGAGTCGCAGGAGCGACGGGACACCGGCAGCGCGGCGCGGCGCGAGCTGGTCGAGGCTCGCGAGGAGCTGGGACGCAGGGAGCGCGAGGCGCTCGACTTGCGCGAACGCCTCACCGCGCGGGACCGGCAGCTCCTCGGGTTGACCGAGGACAGCGAGGGGCTGCGGTCCCAGGTCGACGCGACGCTGGGCGAGCTGGGCCGGAGCCGCGCGCACGCCGAGGCGGTCCAGGCGGCGCGCGACGAGGCCGAGCACGCGATCGAGGCGCTTCGCGAGCAGTTCGAAGCCAGCGTCCGGCAGGGGCAGGCCCTGCAGGCCGAGCTCGAGGCGGAGCGAGCGGCCCATCGCGCGGCGCGCGCCGCGGCCGAACAGGCCGAGGCGGACGCGGCCGCGGCCCATGGGCGGGAGGTCGACGCGGCAC
>CALBMW010000109.1 GCA_937896275.1 uncultured Myxococcales bacterium | reverse complement strand
CCGCGGCGCCGCGGTCTTGGTGGGCGCCGCCCCCTTGGCCGCCGCCTTCGCGAGCGCTTCGAGGCGCGCCTCGATCCCATCGAAGCGCCGGTCGATCGCGTCGAGTCGGCGGTGAATCTCCTCGAGATCGCCGAGCGTCGGCAGCCGCATCGAGCGCATGGACTGGTCGAAGAGGCGGTCGAGCTGGGCCTTGAAGACCATCGACCCTTCCATCGCCTTGCCCATCTGCCCCAGGAAGGACTCGCTGCGCACCACGCGCTCGAAGTTCTGGCCGAACAGCGCCTCCCACTGCTTGACCGCGGCAGAGGTCATGGACGGCGCCTTGCCCAGACCCGCGAAGAAGGCCTGAAACGGGTTGGAGGCGGCGCGCTCGTCGCCGGGTGCCTTGCGGCCATCGCTGGGTGGGCTCATCGCAGACCCTCTCGTGAGTTGGCGGGCCGGCCGCCCCCAGGGAGGCCGGCCCCGGTGATCAGGCGGCCGGGCTGAACGCGTCGCGCACGATCTGCGCCTGCTTCTCGGCCAGCGCCTTGGCGTGGCGCACGCCCTCGTTGAAGAGCGCCGTCTGCTCGCTGATGGCGCGGCCGAAGACCTCCTGCCCTGCCTTCAGCCACGTGTCGCTGCCGCTCACGAGGCGCTCGCTCGCCGTCGTGATCTGCTGCGTCAGCCAGCTCAGCTCGTCCGCGAAGACCTTCTGCGACTGCTCGAAAACGCGATCCATCTTCATTCTCCCGTGGCGCTCGTCGGCGCTGTGTTGCTGACCACCGTGCGTGCGCCCTTTTTGTAGGCGCCCGGGCAACGGACGTCAACGCGATTTTTGTGCACTGCACAAAATAGGAACAAAATATCTGTAATATTAGCGACTTATATAACGCTGCATTTGAACCCCAACAGGCGCGCGCGGTGGCCCCACGCGGATCATCGCCGAGCGGCCTCGGGGCGGCGCGTGGCGGGGGACGACGTGACGGGCCAGGGGCGGACTCAGAGGCGGGCGTCGACCCACTCGGGGTGCTCGCGGAGCGCGGCGACGGCCGCGTCGCGCTCGAGGCCGCCGGCCTCGACGAGGAAGTCGAGGGCCACGCGGCCCACGATCGTATAGGGCAGGTAGGCCTGAGCGAAGGGCACGCCGTGGCCCTCGCCGAAGGCCGCAGCGTCGGCGATCTCGTCGACCACCACCTTCAGCGCGCGGTCATAGGCGACCCGCGCCGCGCCCTCGCCCGCGCACGCCACGTCGCCGTGGAACTTCTTGAAAAGACGAGCGTTTGCGGGTTGGAAGAGCCGCGTCGGGTTGTCGTCGACGATGATCACCCGGGTCAGCCCCTCGTCGAAGAGCCGCAGATCCTTCGAACCCTCGAGCACCGGCTGACCGCGGTGTGGCGACTGGGCCCCCGGCCCCTCGTGCTTGGACTGCCGCACCAGGTAGCTGTTGGTCAGCACGCCGGCGATCAACGGGTGGCCGAGCAGCGGCGCCTCGTCGAGGGTGATGTGCGCCAGGGCGTCGCGGGTCGGGTCGTCGAGGTTGGCGGAGAACAGGACCACCACCCCCCCCAACGCCGTGATGCGGTGAATCGCATCCTGCCAGCCGGGCACCATGCGGATGCGCCGCGTCTTGCCCCCCGCGCCCTCGAACTCGACATCGCCACAGCCCGGACCGGGACGCACCTGGTCCCAGAGCGTGTCGTCCAGATCGAAGACCACGATGAACGGCGCCGCGGCCAGGGCGGCCGGATCCAGGCCGCTCTCGCGGTCACCACCCTTCACCCGCGCGAGGGCCTCGGCGAAGGCCGCGCCGCGGTCGATGGCGGGCGTCGCGCGCGTGAGATCGCGGTAGTGGTTCTGCACCTCGACCGCGTCGAGGCGGCTGAGGCCGTGGGCGTGCATCAGCGGCTCGATCGCGAAGAAGCGGACGTCACCGACGTTGGTGTCGGCGAAGCGGTCCGTCCAATCGGGCAGGTCGGGCAGGCTGACGGCGGCCAGGAGCGCGGGATCGCCCGAGGTCGCGGCGTCGGGCGCCGCGCCGCAGCCGGCGAGCGCGCCGCCCAGGATCAGTGTGAGGATCTTCATGGGGCGCGATGATGCCCCCATCGGGCTCAATCGGCCAGGGGGACGCCGCGCGCGCTGTGCACCGCCTGCAATTGGACGCGGACGAGGCCGGCCTGCATGGCCGGCGCGCCCTCGGCCTCGCTGATTCGGCGCAGGTCGAAGATGACCTCGTCGGCCGCCCCCAGCCACGCGAAGGCCGCGGCCGGGATGTCGAGGCTGCCGTCGTCGTCGCTCGCGCACTCGATGACCTGCCCGCCCGCGCGCACCTGGGCCACGACGCGCGTCGCGCCGCTCGGTGACCAGGTGACCGTGGTGCCGCCGCGGCTGAACGGGGTGTCGGGATCGGGCGAGACGCCGCTCAGCGCCGCTGGCGCGCCCGCCTGAAGCGAGAAGGCGCCCACCTGGGGCGTGCCCGCGCTGCTGATCGTCAGGACGTCGTCGTCCTCCCACAGGTCGAAGACCGAGAAGCCGTCCAGGACGTAGGCGTCGGCGAACTGATCGTAGCTGAGCGCGAAGTCCTCGGTGCCGCCCGCGACCTGCAGATTGCCCGCGTCGAGCGCCTGGAAGTCGCCGGGATCGCCCGGCCGGCCGTCGAAGTGGAGGCAGTCGCCAGCCTGGTCGAGCGCCGCGGACGGCACGGGCGCGCGGGTGACGTGGCCGAACTCGGCGCCGCCCTCGAAGGTGGCGCCGAGCGCGCCGGCGAAGGTCGCCTCGTGCAGGAAGATGTCGCCACGGACCTCGTCGATGGGGGGCGGCTCGCCGCCCATGCCCGGCTGTCCGCCGTCGCCCGGGACGCCGCCCACGGGCATCCCCCCCACGCCTGGATCGCCGCCCTCACCGGGCGTGCCGCCCACCGGCGCGCCGCCCTCGCCGGGCATGCCACCGTCGCCGGGGGTGCCGCCCACCGGCGCGCCGCCTTCACCGGGGGTGCCACC
>CALBMW010000108.1 GCA_937896275.1 uncultured Myxococcales bacterium | reverse complement strand
AGCCAGCGCCGCCCCGATCCCCGAGGCGCCCCCGGTGATCAGGGCCACCCGGCCGCAGAAGGGCTCCTGCCCGCCATCGCTCGCCATCGCGCCTCCTCACGGTCCGGCCCACCGTGTACCAGCGCGGCCGCGCCTGTGGAAGTGCGGGTCCCACGCGCCCGCGGAATGATGAGCCTGCGGTTGCGTCGCAGCGCGCGGCCGGCGATCATGCGGGCCGCGTTCCACGGGAGGTATCCATGAAGACGCTCGGTTTCACGCTGACCCTTGCCATCGCCTTCGGGCTCACTGCGAGCGCCGCGCTCGCGCAGGATGACGGTGAGGGTGGCGACATCGACCCCCAGGGTGGTCTCCTCGAGCAGGGCCTCCTCGAGAAGAAGGACGCCCCGCCGCCCGTCCTCGACGACCCCGACCAGAAGCTGCGCGACGCCGTGGACCTGGTCCGGATGGATCTCGAGAAGCGCATCAACGAGATGCAGACCAAGGGCCAGACCTTCCTCGACTTCAACGAGGCCGTCGAGAAGCTGGTGGCGAGGATGCTGAAGGCCAACGACGCCTACGTGCAGGCCAACCGCAAGCTCGTCGATCGGTATCGGGCCGCCGTCGAGGCCAACAAGGCGAAGGACAAAGACGCCGTCGGCAAGAAGCTGGTCGAGCTCCGCCAGAAGCACCTCAAGGTCATCGCGGTCCTCGCCAAAGACGGTGAGAAGCTCGAAGAGAAGTTGTTGAAACTCAAAGAGAAAGCGGCCAAGGAGGAGGCAGAGGCCGAGGGCGAGGACGAATAGGCGACGCTACGCGGCTGCTGGACGATGAGCACGATGGTCAAACAGAAGGACGGCCCGGGGCTGTGGTGGCAGCTGCTGGAGTTCATGGGGATGTCCTGGCCCGGGCGCCGGCACCCGCGCGCCGCCACCGAGACCCCGCCCGTCTGCGCTGCCTGCGGCAACGCTGCCTGCAAGGGCGAGGACGGCGCCTGGCGGTGCGCGGTCCACGCCCACGCCCCGGTGAGACCGCGATCGTGAGCGGCCCGTGACGCGGGCTTCGACGTCGACCCTCCCGCTCTTCGATGCCCACCCCTGGCGGCGGCACCTGCTGCACGGCGCGCGCGACGTCGAGGCGCTCGTGGCCCGCGGCCTGGTGTCCCGCGCCGACGCGCCGGCCTTGTCCGCGGTCGTCGAGCGCTACCAGATGCTGGTCAGCGACTACTACCTGGGCCTGATCGATCCCGACGATCCCGACGATCCCATCCGGAAGCAGGCGCTGCCCGACGTGGCCGAGCTGGCGGAGCGGTTCGGGGAGCGCGCCGATCCCATCGGCGATCGGGCCCACGCGCCGACCGCGCTGCTGGTGCACCGCTATCCCGACCGTGCCCTGCTGTTCCCGACGCTCCGCTGCCCGATGTTCTGCCGCTATTGCTTCCGCAAGGTGGCGCTCAACGAAGATCCCGTGCGGCTGCGGCAGGCGCTCGACGCGTCGCTGGCCTATCTGGCGGCTCACCCCGAGGTGCACGAGGTGATCCTCAGCGGGGGCGATCCCCTCATGCTGTCGGACGCGCGGCTCGACGAGCTGCTCGGGCGGCTGCGCGGGCTGGGTACGCTGCGGCGCCTGCGGATCCACACGCGCTTCCCGGTGACCTTGCCGATGCGCGTCGACGCCGCGCTGGCGGCCACGCTGGCCCGGCACCGGCCGCTGTTCGTGGTGGTGCACTTCAACCACCCGCGGGAGCTGACGCCCGAGGCCCGCGCGGCGGTGACGCATCTGGTCGACGCTGGGGTGACGGTGCTGAACCAGGCGGTGCTGCTGGCCGGCGTGAACGACGCCGTGGACACCCTGGCCGCGCTCTTCTGCGGCCTGCTCGACTGGCAGGTGCGCCCCTATTACCTGCACCACCCGGACCTCACCGTGGGCACCCAGCACTTTCGGGTCAGCCTCGACCGTGGCTTGGCCCTGACCCGCGCGCTGCGGGGGCGCATCACGGGGCTGGCCTGGCCGACCTACGTCCTCGACATCCCGGGGGGGGGTGGCAAGGTGCCCGTCGACAGCGACTTCGTGCGTCCCGCCGGGGCGCCCGGCGCCTGGATCCTGCGGAGCCCGCTCGGCGGTGAGGTGAGCTACCTCGACCCGGCCGTTCACGGGGGTCCGGCGTGCGGGTGACGGGCCCGCCGCCTGGATCGGGCGTCCGCAGGCTCCGCATGGGCGTCGCGCTGGTCGCGCTGGTCGCGTTGGTCGGGCTGGGCGCCCCCACCGGCTGGGCGGCCATCGGGGATCCCTGCGACGCCGACGAGGGCTGTGCGCCGGGTGAGCTGTGCCTCTCGGCGGCCGACGACGGGTACTGCTCTGCGCGTTGCCCGGCCGCGGGCTGCCCCGACGGCTTCCGCTGCGACCCGGCGATGGTGTGCGTGCGGGGCGACGCGACCCCGCGCGCGGCCCTGGGCGAGGACTGCGCGACCCTGGCCTGCGTCGACGGGCTGGTGTGCCTCGACTACGCGGGCGGCGAGGTGTGCAGCCGCGCCTGTGGCGGCCCGGGCGCGTGCCCCGACGGCCTGCGCTGCTTCGGGCAGACAGCGGGCGCTTGCGTGCCTCTCCAGGGGCTGCCCGGCGACGGCGAGCCGTGCGCCGCGGGGCGCGCCTGCGACGCCGAGTTGGCGTGCGTGGACGATCCCGCGCGGCAGCGGCCCTATTGCACGCACGCCTGCGCAGAGGACAGCGAGTGCGACGGGCGCCTGCGATGCGTGGACGGCCTCTGCCGTCACCCGACCGTGGACCGGCCCGGCTTCGGCGACGCCTGCAACCCGATCAGCGACGAGCCGGCCGTCGCAGGCTGTCGGGACGACGCGCCCTGCTTCGTCCGCGGCCTGACCAGCTACTGCACGCAGGCCTGCGATGGTCTGAACCCGTGCCCCGCCGGCTATGGCTGCCGGTTCACCCCCGCCGACGCCGTCGAGTGCCGCCGCGGCGTGGCCGACGACGAGGCGGGC
>CALBMW010000107.1 GCA_937896275.1 uncultured Myxococcales bacterium | reverse complement strand
GCGAAGCCGAGCTCGACGAGCAAATCGATCAACTCGTCGAGCACCGCCTGAATGCGGTGCGTCGCCCCCGGCACGACGCGCCGCCCCGGCAAGGTGACGTCGATGCGGCCTGCCTCGAGGGCAGCCTGCAGGGCGGCCCCCTCGATGCGCGCGCGCGCCTCGGCGAACAGCGCCTCGACAGCCACCTTCGCTTCGTTGATCAGCGCCCCCGCGGCGGGTCGTTGATCGCCGGACAGGGCGCCCAACTCGCGCATGACGGGTCCGAACGCGCCCTTGCGACCGAGGAAGCGGGCCTTGCCCTCGTTCATCTCTGCGTCGCGTTGCACGGCCGCGGCCACGGAGGCGGCTTCCCCGCGCAGGTCGTCGAGTCGGGCCCGAAGGGCGGCGAGGGCGTCGCTCATGACAGCTCCCGCAGGGGGTAGTCAAGGTCCCGCAGGGGGGAGTGAGGGTCCCGCGGGGGGAGAAACCGTGGGCTGCGCGGCCAAACCGCGACGGCTCAGCGCTCACCCACCGGCGCGGCCCATCGGCGACGGCCGCCACGCGCGGCCGGACCGTGGTTCAGAGCGCGGCGCGCGCCGCGCTGACCACGTCGCCGAAGGCGCCCGGATCGTGCACGGCCAGATCGGCCAGCACCCGACGGTCGAGCTCGATGTTCGCCTTGCGGAGCCCGCACACGAAGCGGCTGTAGCTCACCCCATGCGGGCGGGTCGCGGCGTTGATCCGCACGATCCACAGCCGGCGGAAGGCGCGCTTGCGCTGCTTGCGGTCACGGTACGCGTAGCACAGCGCGCGGTGCACCGCCTCGATGGCGCTGCGGAAGAGCTTGCTGTGCGCCCCGCGATAACCCTTGGCCAACTTCAGGATGCGGTTGTGGCGCCGGCGCGCCTTGAATCCACGTTTTGCCCTCGGCATCGTCCCTCTCCTACGTCGGCCGCACGCCCCCGGTCAGACCGGATGTCGATCAAACCAGGTGTTTTGGAGCGCGCGCTCGTCCGTGTGTTGCTCGCCACCGCCCGCGACACGGGCCACAGCAGTCACCGCCCGCGGAGCGGGCCAAAGCACTCACCGCCCGCCGAGCGGGCCAAAGCACTCACCGCCCGCCGAGCGGGCCAAAGCTCACCCGTTGGGCAGCAAGCGGCGGACCAGGCCCGCGTCCCCGCTGCTCAGGTAGTCGGAGCCGCGCAGGTTGCGCTTCCGCTTGGTGCTCATCTTGGTGAGGATGTGGCGCTTGCCCGAGTGGAAGTGCTTGATCTTGCCGCTCTTGGTGACCTTGAACCGCTTGCGGGCGGCCCGGTTGGTCTTCATCTTGGGCACGTCGTCACCCCATTGCATCGACTGGAAATGACCGGCATCGACAAAAATGACCGGTTCGACCGAAACGAAAGCGCCCGCCGGAGCCTCCGGCGGGCGCTTTCTGGTAGGCACGGGCGGGATCGAACCGCCGACCCCTTCCACGTCAAGGAAGTGCTCTTCCACTGAGCTACGCGCCTGCGAGCAGCGCACCCGAGGGTGTACTGCGGAGCGATGCGGCTTTTACCAGTGCCCCCCACCGAGGGTCAACCAGAAAACGCGGACGCTTGACGACGTGCTGCGGCTCCAGGCTACTCTGCCGGCGTGAGCGCCCATGCCCCCTCCCAGGACAACCGGCTCGACCCGCTCCTCGCGGCGCTGCTGACCGACCTCGCGCAGCAGGCCGATGATCCCCTGCGGCGGGCGCGGCTGGCCTGGCCGGCGGTCTGCGGCGCGGCGCTGGCCCGTCACACCGTCGTGCTGGGGCTGACCGACGAGGGCATGCTGCGCGTCGGCGCGAACGGGCCGCACTGGCGAGAGGCCTGCTTCGAGCATCGGGGCGGGCTGCTGAGCCGCGTGCGGCGAGCCGCCCCGACGATTCGGGGGCTACGCCTCGAGACGCTGCCCGAGGCGCCCGCCTTGCCGCGGCCCCCCCCCGTCGCGCCGCCGCCCCCCCACCCCGCGACGGCAGACATCGAGCACGTCGCCCTGCGCGGCGCCCTGGACGGCCTGCTCGCCGCGCGGCGCGGGAGCCGACCATGAGCGCGCGACGTTCGGCGCTGATCGTCGCGGCCGCGCTCGGCTTCGCGCCCGTCGTCGCGCGCGCGCACTTGAAGGTTGTCTACGCCACGGCCGGCGACACGCTGGCCGAGGCGGCCACGCTGGCGCTGGTCGAGCTCGAGGGGAAGCCGCAGCGTACGCCCGAGGGGCAGCGGGTGACGGTGCGCCGCGTCAGCGCGCTGGCGGGCGACGTGCCCGAGCGCTTCGAGATGGTGCAGGAGGGCCACCACCTGCACGCGCTGCGGCGCGGCGACCGGGTGCTGGCGCCGCTGTCGCGTACGCCAGCGGGGCGATGGGCGTACACCGGCGAGACGCGGGCGGCGCTGCGGGTCGATCCGCGGACCGAGCGCGCCGCGCTCCGCTTCGTACGCACCTGGCGCGCCGCGCGGGACGTTCCGCTCGTCGAGCGCGTCGACGTGCTCATCGGCGCCACCCGTCACCCGGCGCGCCTGGTGCGGGGGCTGGCGCTCGAGATGCTGGCGCTCAACGCCCAGGCGCTCCGGCCCACGATCGACGCGCGCCGGTTGGACGCGCTGGCCGCACCGCTGCTCGAACCGGGCGGCGATGTCGCTGATCGCGAGGCGCTGCTGCGACTGCTGGGCGTGCTGGCCGAGGCGCGCGGCGCCGCTTGGCTGGCGGCCCACCTCGACGGCCTCTCACCGCGCGGCCTGCGCCACTCGGCCGCGACCCTGATCGGCCGCTTCGACCCGCCAGGGGCCCGCGACACCCTGCAGCGCTGCGTAAGGACCGGCGGCGGGACGCTCGCGACACACTGCGCCCGCGTCCTGGCTCGCTTGGGGCCGGCCGACACGCCTTGACACCCGACCGGCCTCCGACCTATTGGGGAGTCCGACACCAAGGGAACGGAAGGCGAATGTCCATGGAGCGACGCTGGCTCGCGGGAGCCGCGACCGCCGCGCTGCTGCTCGGTGGGTGCGGGGGCAAGGATCTGAACGAGGCGGCGACGCCGACCGACGCGAGCGCCGGCGGGCGTTCGGACGCGGC